>NZ_JBQEMM010000007.1:0-178837 GCF_053470025.1 Arthrobacter sp. CP30 | reverse complement strand
GGGTGAGGATGGGGTTGGCGCCTGCGGCGTTGGCGACGGGGAGCAGGGACATGCCTTCGACGGAGCCGTCGCCGGAGGGGACCTGCTCGGCGTAGCCGGCGCAGCCGGGGCCGACGAGGTTCGCGGCGGGGTCCATCATGGCGTCGGCCGAGGCGGAGGGGGCCATGCTGGCCTCTGCCGACGGCGACTCGCTCTCGGGGCCCGCCGTGCTGCTCTCACTCGCCATGCTGCCCGAGGTCGTCTCGGTCTCGTCGGTGCCGCCGCAGGCCGCGAGGCCGAGCATCGAGACTGCTGCGATCCCGAGGATCGAGAGGTTCCTGCGCTTCGTGAGTTCCATGCTTCTCCTTCGTAGGTGAGCGGTCCACCGCCCACTGCGTCCGACGTTCCCGACGCTGGACTTCCCGCGCCGATGTCTTACTGGTCCTTCGGTGGCACGTCGCGGGCAGATGGGTGCCGGGACCATGTGAGGAGCGCCACAGGTACTGCCGACGAACCTGCTCAGGGTCGCCGGCCAGGACCTGCTGTCAGGCCGCCGGTGTGATGTGCGCGGGGAGGGCGGCAGAGTGGTGGGCCGGTGGTGCCCTGAATATCGCGCTGCACTCGTCGAGGACGCACCCGCGCTGGCGAAGCAGGAGCGGGACCGCATCACCGAGGGCATCGCCGACCTCGAGAAGGCACGCGCACAGCTCGACCGCGTCATCGGGATCTCCCTGAACCCCGACCCGGAGCACTGCGCCGCCCTCCGTACCGGACAGCCCCGCACCCGGTCTGGGTCCACGGTGCGGTCCGGTGTCACCCGATGCCGGGATCATCGACAGGAGACCGTCCCTCCCGGTCGGGCTCCGGCCGGCCGCGCTGCCCGATTCAGCGGAGCGCCAGCGCGAGGCCCAGCATGGCGAGGGCGAGGACGGGAAACAGCCAGTTGGTGACGTGGACCAGGATCCTCGCCCCTGCCCCGGTGCCGGCCGTGGTGCCCGACAGCGGGTCGATGATCTCGTCGTCGTCCGCAGCGCGGGAGGACCGGACGGTATTGCGTACCGACAGCACCACCATGACGAGGGCGGTCCCGATGAGCCAGGGAGAAGGATCGATGGCCAGCCACGCGTCGGAGGGCTGCGTCGGTGCGACGACGGCCGAGAGGACACCTGCGACGGCGCAGATCGCAGCGATCGCGATGCCTACCCAGAGCCGTCGGACGACGGCGTCGAGATAGAGCGGCAGGAGGGCCACGAGCACCACCGGTGTCGCGAGAAGCGCCAACTGGGCGGGGGACACCAGGAGTAGCTCCTGCTGGGTCCACGCCGTGACCGCCTGGTTGAAGAGCAGGAAGGCCAGGAGCCCCAGCAGGGACGGCCAGAGTGCCTGTCGGACCCAGTCGTGTCCGGGTGCGGCGGGGAGCTCGAGGGCAGCGGCGTAGTCGCGGGCGGGTCCGAAGGCTTCCTCCGCCGGTTGGCCGGTGTCGCGGAGAAGCTCCCGGGCGCTCGCCACGGTGTCGCCGATGGCGCTCCCATGGACCTGCCGTAGCCGGAGCTCCACGACGAGCTCGTCGAACCACTTCTTGTCGCTGGTCTGCTGCATCATGGGGAGATCTCCTTCTCGGGTCGTTCGGGATCGAGGTAGTGCACGCTGGACGCGACGAAACGCCTCCAGTCGGCGCTGAGCCGGGTGAGCTCTGCCCTGCCCTGCTCGGTGAGGGCAAAGTACTTGCGGCCGGGACCGCCGTCGCCGGCGCGCCACTCGGTGGTCAGGAGCCCGGCGGCCTCGTAGCGGGTGAGCAGCGGATACAAGGTCCCGCCCTTGATGGCACCGAAACCGTGCCGCTCGAGTTCGCTGATGATCGCGTACCCGTAGGAGGGTCCGCCCGACAACGCTCGCAGGGCGAGGAATCCGAGGGTCGCCCGGAGCCAGTCGCTGGGCCAGTCCACGCCATCCGTGGCGCGCACATCGGGGGTGGAGGTGCTCATAACTAGATTGTCTCTCTAAGTAGTTAGCCTGTAAAGCCCCCGCCCCGGCATCCTGCCCGGCCTCGTTGCCGGCGCCGGTCCCCGTGACAAGATGAACCGGTGACTTCCGCTCCGTCCGGCCACGCAGTGTCCGACCCCCGCCTCACCATCCGGCCCGTCCGCACCGAGGACTACGACGCCGTCCGCCGCATCACGCGCGACGCCTACCTCGAAGCCGGGTACTTCGCCGACGACGCCCACCCCTACATGGCGGTCCTGTCCGATATCGAGCACCGCGCACAGCACGCCGAGGTCTGGGTCGCCGAGCGGCACGGCACCGTGGTCGGGTCGGTCGCACTGACCTTCGCGGGCCAGCGGTACACGGACATCGCCGTCGAGGGCGAACTGGAGTTCCGCATGCTCGCCGTCGATCCCTCGGTGCAGCGGGGCGGGGTCGGCCGCGCGATGGTGGAGCGCATCGTCGAGCATGCGCGCACCCTGACCGGCATCGAGGCCGTCAGCCTGACCAGCGGCTCCGAGATGGTGCGCGCCCACCGCCTCTACGCGTCGATGGGTTTCGTCCGGGTGCCGGAGCGGGACTGGGAGGTCCCCAACGAGGACATCCTGCTGTGGGTCTTCCGGCTGCCGCTCCAGCCTCCGCATCCCGTCGTCGAGCCGCGCGCCGCCATGCCGGACGCGCCACGCGACCGCACTAGACTGGACGGAGAAACCCACCTCCGACTTCCAGGGGAGATTCATGGCTGAGATCAACCGGGACGACGTCGCGCACCTCGCGCGTCTCGCCCACATCGACATGACCGACGAGGAGCTCGACCGCATGGCCGGAGAGCTCGCCGTGATCGTCGATTCCATCAAGACCGTGAGCGAGGTGGCGGGCGACGACGTCCAGGCGACCAGCCACCCGATCCCGCTGAGCAACGTGTTCCGCGAGGACGTCGTGGGGGAGACCCTCAGCAACGAGGAAGCGCTGCTCGGCGCGCCCGACAACGCCGACGGACGCTTCAAGGTCCCCGCGATCCTGGACGGGGAGTAACCCATGACCGATCTGATCCATCTCTCCGCCGATGTCCTGGCCCGGAAGCTCGCGGCGAAGGAGGTCTCCGCCGTCGAGGTGACGCAGGCCCACCTGGACCGTATCGGCGCCGTCGACGGTGCCATCCACGCCTTCCTGCACGTGAACACGGACGAGGCACTGCTCGTCGCCGCGGAGGTCGACAAGGCCCGCGCCGACGGCGATGCCCTGCACCCGCTGGCCGGCGTCCCTATCGCGGTCAAGGACCTGATCGTGACGAAGGGCCAGCCGACCACGGCCGGTTCGAGGATCCTCGAGGGCTGGCAGAGCCCCTACGACGCGACCGTGGTGAAGAAGCTCCGTGCGGCGAGGATGCCGATCCTCGGCAAGACGAACCTCGACGAGTTCGCCATGGGGTCCTCGACCGAGCACTCCGCGTTCGGCCCCACCCGCAACCCGTGGGACCTGGACCGCATCCCCGGCGGATCCGGCGGTGGTTCCGCTGCCGCGGTCGCCGCCTTCGAGGCGCCGCTGGCCCTCGGCACCGACACCGGCGGCTCGATCCGCCAGCCCGGCGCCGTCACCGGCACGGTCGGCGTGAAGCCGACCTACGGCGGCGTCTCCCGCTACGGTGCCATCGCCATGGCGTCCTCCCTGGACCAGATCGGTCCCGTGTCCCGCACCGTCCTCGACAGTGCGCTGCTGCACGAAGTCATCGGCGGGCACGACCCGCACGATTCGACGTCGCTCACCGACCCCGTCGGCGCGCTCGTCGAGGCCGCTCGGATGGGCCAGGTCGAGGGCATGCGCATCGGCGTCATCGAGGAGCTGCAGGGCGAGGGCTACCAGGCCGGCGTCCTCACCCGGTTCCACGAGTCGCTCGACCTGCTGCGTTCGGCGGGCGCCGAGATCGTCGAGGTGTCCTGCCCCAACTTCCGCTACGCACTCGAGGCCTACTACCTCATCATGCCGTCGGAGGCCTCCAGCAACCTCGCCAAGTACGACGGCGTGCGGTTCGGCCTGCGGGTGGTGCCCGACGGCGCCCCCACCATCGAGCGCGTCATGGGCGCCACCCGCGCCGCGGGCTTCGGCGACGAGGTCAAGCGCCGGATCATCCTCGGTACCTACGCGCTGAGCGCCGGATACTACGACGCCTACTACGGCTCGGCGCAGAAGGTCCGCACGCTCATCCAGCGGGACTTCGCCGCCGCCTTCGAGCAGGCCGACGTGCTCATCTCGCCGACGGCGCCGACCACGGCCTTCAAGCTGGGGGAGAAGCTCGACGATCCGCTGGCCATGTACCTGAACGACGTCGCCACCATCCCGGCGAACATGGCCGGCGTCCCCGGGCTGTCCCTGCCCGGCGGTCTCGCCGACGAGGACGGGCTCCCCGTCGGAATCCAGCTCCTCGCCCCGGCGCGCCAGGACGCGCGCCTCTACCGCGTGGGTGCGGTCCTCGAAGCGCTGCTCGAGGAGACGTGGGGTGGCCCGCTGCTGGCCAAGGCTCCGGCCATCACAGAGAGTGCAGGTGGAAAGTAATGACTGCTGGAACCGACGAGGTCCTCTCCTTCGAGGAGGCCATGGAGAAGTACGATCCCGTGCTCGGGTTCGAGGTCCACGTGGAGCTCAACACGCGGACCAAGATGTTCTCCTCCGCGCCCAACGCCTTCGGTGACATCCCCAACACCAACGTCACGCCGGTGGATCTCGGCCTGCCCGGGGTGCTGCCCGTGGTCAACGGTGTCGCGGTGGAATCCGCGATCAAGATCGGCCTCGCGCTGAACTGCAGCATCGCCGAGAAGTGCTACTTCGCGCGGAAGAACTACTTCTATCCGGACACCCCGAAGAACTTCCAGACCTCCCAGTTCGAGGATCCCATCGCCCACGACGGCTTCCTCGACATCGAGCTGGCCGACGGCACGATGTTCCGGGTCGAGATCGAGCGCGCGCACATGGAGGAGGACGCCGGCAAGCTCACCCACATGGGTGGCTCCACGGGCCGCATCCAGGGCGCCGAGTTCTCCCTCGTGGACTACAACCGTGCCGGCGTCCCGCTGATCGAGATCGTCACCAAGCCGATCGAGGGCGCAGGATCGCGGGCCCCGGAGCTGGCGAAGGCCTATGTCGCCGCGATCCGCGAGATCGTCAAGAACCTCGGTGTCTCCGATGCGCGCATGGAGCGCGGCAACGTGCGCTGCGACGCGAACGTCTCCCTGCGCCCGCACGGCCGGGAGAGGTTCGGCACCCGCACCGAGACGAAGAACGTCAACTCGCTGCGCGCCGTCGAGCACGCCGTCCGCTACGAGATCCAGCGGCACGCCGCCGTCCTCGACACCGGGACGGCGATCCTGCAGGAGACGCGGCACTGGCACGAGGACACACGCTCGACGACGTCGGGCCGTCCCAAGTCCGACGCCGACGACTACCGCTACTTCCCCGAGCCGGACCTGGTGCCGGTCGTCACGAACGAGGCGTGGATCGAGAAGCTCCGCGCCGAACTGCCCGAGCCGCCCGCCGAGCGCCGCAAGCGCCTGCAGGCCGATTGGGGCTACTCCGACGCCGAGTTCCGGGACGTCGTCAACGCCGGCGTCATGTCATCGATCGAGGACACCGTCGCCGCCGGCGTCAGCGCCGCCGTCGCCCGCAAGTGGTGGATGGGCGAGATCTCCCGCCGTGCGAAGCTCGCCGATGTCGAGCCCGCCGAGCTGGGGGTGACGCCCGGGCTGATCGTCGAACTGAACGCGCTCATCGAGTCGGGCAAGATCAACGACAAGCTCTCCCGCGACGTCCTCGACGGGGTCCTCGCGGGCGAGGGGACACCCTCGGAGGTCGTCGAGAAGCGCGGCCTCGCGGTCGTGTCCGACGACGGACCGCTGCTCGAGGCGATCGACGGAGCCCTCGCGGCGCAGCCCGACGTCGCGGACAAGATCCGCGGCGGGAAGGTCCAGGCCGTCGGGGCGATCGTGGGCGGTGTCATGAAGGCGACGCGCGGCCAGGCCGACGCCGGCCGCGTACGGGAGCTCATCCTCCAGCGCCTCGGCGTCGAAGGCTAGCCCCGCACCCGAAGGACTCGGACGAGGGAGGGCACGATGGCGCTCATGCCGGTGGCAGAGATCGACGTCGTGCCCTCCCTCGTCGTCTCGCTCCTCGAGCAGCAGCACCCCGACCTCGCGGACCTGCCGCTGCGCTTCGCGGGCAACGGCTGGGACAACGCGATCTTCCGGCTCGGCGAGGACCTCCTGGTGCGGCTCCCGCGCCGCGCGGTCGCCGACCCCCTCATGGTCGAGGAACAGCGGTGGCTCCCGGGACTGACTGCAGGCCTCGACGTGCAGACGTCGTCGCCCGTGCGGCTGGGCGGGCCGGGCGAGGGGTATCCGTGGCACTGGTCGGTGAGCCGCTGGATCGCGGGCGGGAGCGGACTCACGGTCCCCCGGGCGCGCCGGGGACCGGCGGCCGCTCCACTCGCGCGGTTCCTCGTCGCCATCCAGCGTCCTGCCCCGGCGGACGCCCCGGTGAGTCCCGTGGGGCGGGGCGGTCCGCTCACGGCGCGCAACGAGGTCGTGCGGGAGCGGCTGGCATCTCTCGCCGGTAATCCGGACCTGTCCGCTGCATGGGATCGGGCGGTGGCTGCTCCCGCGTGGGCAGGCGTGCCGCTCTGGCTGCACGGCGACCTGCATCCCGCGAACGCGGTCCTCACGCCCGAGGGCGGGCTGGCCGGCGTCGTCGACTTCGGGGATCTCTGCTCGGGGGACCCGGCCACCGACCTCGCGGCGGGATGGCTGTTCTTCGACGCAGCCGGTCGCTCCGCGTTCCGTTCGGAGGTGGAGCGGCTGCGTCCGACGGACGAGGCCACGTGGGACCGGGCGCGCGGCTGGGCCGTGAGCATCGGCAGTGCGGTGGCGGCGTCGTCCGACGATGCGCCGGATCTGTACACGCTCGGCCGGGAGGCCCTGGCGGAGGCCTGCGCCGACTGACCCGGTGCCGGTGCCGGCCCGGCTCGGCGCCGGACCCGCGGGGTTCCACGGCGGGCTCGGCAATCCGCCGAGGTCTGCCTCTGCAGAGCGCTGATAGTGTTGCTGCGGGCATATCCCGCCCGGCACTCGTCCCGCTCGGAAGCCCGGCCCACTCCGCCGGAACCGCGGCGGCATGGAAGGAACTGTCCAGTGAAGGCGCTGTACAAGTCCGGGGCACACCCCGGTTTCGAACTGGTCGACCGGCCCGAACCCGATGCAGGGTTCGGCGAGGTCAAGATCCGCGTGATGACCACCGGCATCTGTGGCACCGACCTCCATATCGAGAGCTGGGACTCCTGGGCGCAGGGCATGATCTCGGCGCCGCTCATCCCCGGACACGAGTTCTACGGAGAGGTCGTGGCGCTCGGCGACGGCATCCGGGACGTCCGCATCGGTGACCGTGTCTCCGGTGAGGGCCACATCGTCTGCGGGACCTGCCGCAACTGCCGCGCCGGCCGCCGCCAGATGTGCATCCGCACCTCGAGCGTCGGGGTGCAGCGCGACGGCGCATTCGCCGAGTTCGTCGTCGTCCCCGAGACCAACGTCTGGGTCCACGACGCGACCATCACGCCCGATCTCGGTGCGGTCTTCGATCCGTTCGGCAACGCCGTCCACACCGCGCTCAGCTTCCCCCTCGTCGGCGAGGACGTCCTGATCACCGGCGCCGGGCCGATCGGCCTCATGGCGGTCGCCGTCGCCCGCCACGCCGGAGCGCGGAAGATCGCGATCACGGACGTCTCGGCGCCGCGACTGGAGCTCGCCCGCGGCGTCGGTGCGGACATCGCCATCGATGTGAGCCGCATGCGGGTCGCCGACGCGCAGCGCGAGCTCGGCATGAAGGAGGGCTTCGACGTCGGGATGGAGATGTCCGGCCACGCCACGGCCCTGCCGGAGATGATCGACAACATGAACCACGGCGGGCGCATCGCGATGCTCGGCCTGCCCTCGGGCCCCATCTCGATCGACTGGGGCAAGGTGGTCACGCACATGCTCACCCTCAAGGGCATCTACGGCCGCGAGATGTTCGAGACCTGGTACGCGATGAGCGCCATGCTGCAGTCCAACCGGACGCTGCGCGACGCCGTCTCGTCGGTCGTCACCGACTGCCTGCCCGCCGGCGAATGGAAGCAGGGCTTCACGACAGCGCGCGACGGCGCGAGCGGCAAAGTGGTCCTCGACTGGACCACCTTCTAGGGAAACGGGAACACCATGTACTCAGCAGTCCGCGACCAGTTCGCCGGCGAACTCGACGACATCCGCACCGCCGGCCTCTTCAAGCACGAGCGCCGCATCTCGTCACCGCAATCGAGCCACATCACGGCCGGGGCGCTCGACGCCGGGGACGCGGACGTCCTCAACTTCTGCGCGAACAACTACCTCGGCCTCGCCGACCATCCCGACATCATCGCGTCGGCGAAGAACGCGCTCGACGAACGCGGATTCGGCATGGCCTCGGTCCGTTTCATCTGCGGCACCCAGGACCTCCACCTCGAGCTCGAGCACCGGGTCTCGCAGTTCCTCGGCACCGAGGACACCATCCTCTTCTCCTCGTGCTTCGACGCGAACGGCGGCGTCTTCGAATCGCTGCTCGGCGCTGAGGACGCCGTCATCTCGGACTCCCTGAACCACGCGTCCATCATCGACGGCATCCGGCTCTCGAAGGCGCAGCGCTTCCGCTACGCCAACCGCGACATGGCCGACCTCGAGGCGAAGCTCCAGGAGGCCGCCGGGGCGCGGCGCCGTCTCGTCGTGACGGACGGCGTCTTCTCCATGGACGGCTACCTCGCGCCGCTCGAGGCGATCTGCGACCTCGCCGAGCGCTACGACGCGATGGTCATGGTGGACGACTCGCACGCGGTCGGCTTCATGGGCTCCACCGGGGCGGGGACACCGGAGCACGCGGGCGTGGCGAGCCGTGTCGACATCTTCACCGGGACCTTCGGCAAGGCGCTCGGTGGCGCATCCGGCGGGTACGTGGCGGCCAGGGCCGAGATCGTCGCCCTGCTGCGGCAGCGCGCCCGCCCGTACCTCTTCTCGAACTCCCTCGCGCCGTCGATCGTCGCCGCGACCCTCACGGCGCTCGACCTCGTTCAGAACAGCGGGGAGCTCCGCGGAACACTCACCGCCAACGCGGCGCTGTTCCGGCGTCGGATGACGGAGGAGGGGTTCGACCTGCTCGAGGGCGAACACGCCATCATCCCGGTGATGTTCGGTGACGCCGTCCTCGCGGCGCGCACCGCCGACGCGATGCTCGCGCACGGCGTCTTCGTGACGGCCTTCAGCTACCCCGTGGTGCCCAAGGGTGCAGCGCGCATCCGCGTGCAGCTTTCCGCCGCCCACACCGACGAGGACATCGAGGCCTGCGTGCAGGCCTTCGTCGCGGCGCGCGACGACGTCGCGGGGGACGGCGCGGGGGCCGAGGCCGCCGGTGCTCCGGGCGCACACGTCGGCGGCGCCTAGTCCTCCTCCACACTCCGGGAGCCCTGGCGGCCGTTCGGGGGAGCGCCCACCTAGGATGACGGCATGAGCTCCCTCGAGTGTGACGTCCTGATCGTCGGCGGCGGGATCGCCGGCCTCTCCCTGGCCTCGGCCCTCGCCCCGTTCTCCAGCGTGGTGCTGGTCGAGGCGGAGGGCACGCTCGGCTACCACACGTCGTCGCGCTCGGCCCGTCAGCTCATCCCCAGCTACGGACCCGGACCCGTCCAGGACCTGACGCGCCGCACGCTCGACCTGCTGGACGGCGTGCAGTCCTCCACCGGCCTGCCACTGACGGTGCCGCGAGCCTTCCTCCTGATCGGTACCGAGGACGAGGTCGACGCCGCCATGAACGGGTCGATGCGGCGCGTCCCGCACGCCGAGGCCCTGGCGCTGTGTCCACAGCTCCGCCCGGACGCCTTCACCGCAGCCGCCATCGACACGGACTGCGTCGGCACCGACACCGATCTGCTCCTCGACTACCACCGCCGCCGTGCGGGCGACGACGGCGTCATCATCCTCACCGGTGCCGAGGTCACCTCGGCGCACTACGACGGCGCCGGCTGGAGCGTCCGGGCGGGCTACCGACCCATCAGCGCGGAGGTCGTCGTGAACGCCGCAGGCGCCTGGGCCGACGGTCTCGCCGATGTCTGCGGTGTCGCGCCGCAGGGCCTCGTTCCCCTCCGGCGGACCGCCGCGATCGTGGCGGCCACCCATGCGCCACCCGTCGGGACACCCATGGTGGCGGCAGCCGATGACGCCTTCTACTACCGGCCCGACGCCGAGGGGATCCTGATCTCCCCGTGCGAGGCGGAGCCTGCCGAGCCGGGTGACGCGCAACCCCACCCGGGCGACATCGAGCGTCTCATCGACCACCTGGCAACCGTCACCGATCTCGGCATCACCGGTGTCGTACGGGCCTGGACCGGGTTGCGGACGCAGCGCGCGTCCGGCCTGCCGGTCGTCGGGTTCGACGCAGCACATCCCGGCTTCTTCTGGCTCGCCGGCCAGGGCGGCTACGGTTTCCAGACCTCCTCCGGCATCGCCGAGCTCGCGACCATCCTGCTCACCGGGGCGGACCCCGAGGATCTCGGCGCCGATCCGGTCCGGATCAGGGCTGCGGCGGAGGCACTCCGCCCGGCATGACCCCCAGCTGATGTCCGCGCCCCGCGCAAGGGACGGGCACCGCCGGGCCCGGGGATCCGGAAGCGGCGTCCGTTCCGTAGTGTGGGTCCTCGACACCGGCATGATGCCGGGAACACAGGCGCCGCCGCGGGCGGCACGGAGAACGGACGTGCAGCATGTCGGCAGGCGGAGGCAACAAGGCGATCATCGCGGCCCTCACGGCGAATCTCACCATCGCCGCCCTCAAGTTCCTCGCGTTCGCCCTCACGCGATCGTCGTCGATGCTCGCCGAGGGCATCCACTCGGTGGCGGACTCCGGCAACCAGGTGCTGCTGCTCGTGGGCGGCAAGCGGTCGAAGCGCCAGGCGAGTGCCGAGCATCCGTTCGGATTCGGACGCGAACGCTACATCTACGCCTTCATCGTCTCGATCGTGCTGTTCAGCGTCGGCGGGCTGTTCGCGCTCTACGAGGCCTACCACAAGTACCAGGACCCGCACCCGATCGAGGGCTCCTTCTGGTGGGTGCCGCTCGCGGTGCTCATCGGGGCGATCGTCGCGGAGTCGTTCTCCCTCCGCACCGCCATCCGGGAGTCCAACCACACCCGGGGGGACATGGGCTGGGTGCGCTTCGTCCGGACGGCCAAGGCTCCCGAGCTGCCCGTCATCCTGCTGGAGGACTTCGGCGCGCTCATCGGACTGCTGTTCGCGCTGTTCGGCGTCTCCATGACCCTCCTCACGGACAACGGCCTCTGGGATGCCGCGGGCACGGCGATGATCGGCCTCCTGCTCGTGGCCATCGCCGCCGTCCTCGCCGTCGAGACCAAGAGCCTGCTGCTCGGCGAGTCCGCGTCGGCGTCGGACGTCGCGAAGATCGAGGAGGCCATCGGCAACGATCGAGCCACGCACATCATCCACCTGAAGACCCTCCACCTGGGCCCCGACGAGCTGCTCGTCGCCGCGAAGATCACGGTCGGGAGCCAGGAGAGCGGAGCGCAGATCGCCGCCGAGATCAACGACGCCGAGCGGCGCATCCGGGCGGCGGTGCCGATCGCCACGGCCATCTATCTCGAACCGGATCTCTACGTCCCCGAGGCCGGGGTGACGCCCTCGGCGAACGGCGGCTCCGCCCGCACCCCGGCGTCCGGCGACGGGGGTGGGCAGGTCTAGGATGGGCGCATGAACGTCATCGAAATACGTCTTCCCGGCATCGGAGTGCGGCGCGAGATCGTCACCGGCTCCGGGCGCAGGGTGGGCATCGTCGCCCAGCGCGACGGCGATCTCGACCTCATCATCTCCAAGGCCAACGACCCCGACGCCTGCGTCGCCTCGATCCCGCTGACGCCGGACGAGGCCGCCACCATCGGCAACCTCTTGGGTTCGCGGCAGCTCGTCGCGCAACTGACGGAGGAGCACCGGGACCTGCCGGGCGTCTCCACCCGGCAGTTCCTCATCGAGCGCGGTTCGCCCTTCGACGGACATCCGCTCGCGGATACCCGGATGCGCTCGCGCTCCGGAGCGTCCCTCGTGGCGGTGCTGCGCTCGGGGCAGGTCCAGGCATCCCCCACGCCCGACTTCACCCTGGCCGCCGGCGATCTGCTGGTGGTGGTGGGAACCTCCGAGGGCCTCGACGCCGCGGCGGACATCCTGCGCAACGGCTGAGCGGCCCGTGCACACCACCGCCCTGACCCTGATCGAACTCGGCGCCATTCTCCTGTTCCTCGGTATCCTCGGGCGGCTCGCCGGCCGGATCGGACTCTCGCCCATCCCGCTGTACCTGATCGGCGGCCTCTTCTTCGGGCAGGGTGGGTTCATCGAGCTCGAGGGCGTCATCGAGTTCAGCGAGGTCGCCAGCGAGATCGGCGTGGTCCTGCTCCTGCTGATGCTCGGGCTCGAGTACACCGCGAAGGAGCTGGTCACCGGCCTCCGGCAGTCCTGGCTCGCCGGGATCGTCGACTTCCTGCTGAACTTCACGCCCGGTGCGCTCGTCGCGGTGATCCTCGGGTGGGGTCCGGTCGCCGCCCTGGTGATGGGCGGCGTCACCTACATCTCCTCGTCCGGCATCGCGGCGAAGGTCATCAGCGACCTCGGCCGGCTCGGCAACCGCGAGACCCCCACCGTGCTGGCGATCCTCGTCTTCGAGGACCTCGCGATGGCCATCTACCTGCCGGTCCTCACCGCCGTGCTGGCGGGACTCAGCTTCGCGGGCGGACTCGGCACGGTCGGTATCTCGCTCCTCGTCGTCACGCTGGTGCTCGTGATCGCCCTGCGCTGGGGCAACGTGGTCTCCGCAGTGGTGGACAGCACGGACCGCGAGGTGTTCCTCCTGACGCTGATCGGTGCCGCGCTCCTGGTCGCCGGCCTGGCCTCGGCGCTGCAGGTCTCGGCCGCCGTCGGCGCGTTCCTCCTCGGCATCGCCATCTCGGGGGCGACGGCGGAGAACGCCGCCCGGATCCTCGAACCCCTGCGCGATCTCTTCGCCGCGATCTTCTTCGTGGTGTTCGGCCTGAACACCGATCCGGCCTCGATCCCGCCCGTCCTCGGCTTCGCCCTGGGTCTGGCGCTGGTCACCTCGGCCACCAAGATCGCCACCGGGTGGTGGGCTGCCAAGCGGCAGGGGATCGGGCGGCTCGGCCGTGCGCGCGCGGGGACGGCGCTGGTGGCGCGGGGCGAATTCTCGATCGTCATCGCCGGGCTCGCCGTCGCGTCGGGGGCCGTGATCCCCGAACTGGCGGCTCTCGCCACCACCTACGTCCTGCTGATGGCCGTCCTCGGCCCGGTGCTGGCCCGCCTCGCCGAGCCGGCGATGGAACTCCTCGACCGGGCACCGAAGCGCAGGCCGAGGCCCGTGACGGTCTGACGCCCGCGGACATCCGCCCCGGGGTCAGGCCGCGGGCCGTCACCTTCCGACGCCCGTGGACATCCGCCCCCGGCGTCAGTCCTCCAGGATGCGGCCGATCGGCTCAAGCTTCTCCGCCTGGAAGGTGTCCTCCTCGCGCCCGTACGCCCAGTAGCCGGAGAGGGACACCTGCTTCTTCTCGAGCCCCCGACCCTTGAACAGCACGTCCCGCAGGGCCTTCATGGCACCGCGCTCGCCGTGGACGAAGGCGTCGACCCGGCCCTCGGGCCACGCACCGGCGGCGACGGCGTCCGCGAGGAGCGTCGTCGTCCCGGCGGCCCTGCCGTCGCGCAGCAGCCAGTGCACGGCGAGTCCGTCCGGTGCGTCGAGCGGGATGATCTCCGCGTCGCTGTCCACTTCGATGTAGGCGTGCCCGACGGCGGTGTCCGGCAGGGCGTCGATGCCCGCCGCGATCGCGGGGAGGGCGGAGTCGTCGCCGACGAAGAGGTGCCAGTCCGCGGTCGGGTCCGGAGACCACTTCCCGGACGGCCCCATGAGCACGAGCGTGTCGCCGGGGACGGCCGCTGCCGCCCAGGGGCCGGCGATGCCTGCGTCACCGTGCACCACGAAGTCGATCGCGAGCCGCTGCGTGCCGTGGTCGAGCCAGCGGATCGTGTAGGTGCGCTTCACCGGCCGGTCGCCGGAGGGGAGCTCCTGCTTCAGTGCCGCGAGGTCGTACGGCGGGACGAGTCCCAGCTCGGGCCTCGCGAACAGCAGCTTGGCGTACTTGTCCGTCGCGTCGCACTCCTGGAGGTCCGCGAAGCCCGGTCCGCCCGCCACCACCCGCACCAGGTGGGGGCTCAGCCACTGCGTCCCGACCACGGTGAGGACGGCTTGCGGCCTCGGGGGCTTGCGGGGCGCCAGGGCCTGCGGTGCGGGATCGGTGGGACCGGCAGGGTCGGGAGACGCCGAGGTGGGAGCGGGGGAGGATGAGGGCATGGGGCGGGACTTCTTTCTCGGTGGGACTTAGCCCACCCTAACAAGCCTTACCCGGCGGACGCTGGGAGTTCCGCCTGCGCTGCCGCGAGGAGCGAGCCGTCCGCGACGAGGAGCCGTGCCGCCTCGATCTCGGGGGCGAGATAGCGATCGGTCCCCGGCCCCGGGACGTCCTGCCGGAGCCGTGACCGCACGGCGCTGATGGGAGCCGAACTGCGGAGGGTGGGGGAGCTTCCGGGAGCGTCGGCGCCGGTGGACGGGTCCGTCCAGCCCTGCAGTCCGCCGTCCCGCATGTCCAGGCCGCGCGCAGCCGTGAGGATCTCGATGGCGAGCACGCGGGTGAGGCCGTCGATCGCCCGGCGGAGCTTCAGCCCGGCCGCCCAGCCCATGGACACGTGGTCCTCCTGCATGGCCGAGGAGGGGATGGAGTCGACGGAGGCTGGCTGGGCGAGGCGCTTGAGCTCGGACACGATGCCGGCCTGGGTGTACTGGGCGATCATGTGCCCGGAATCGACGCCGGGATCGTGGGCGAGGAAGGGGTTCAGCCCGTGGCTGCGGGCGCGGTCGAGGAAGCGGTCGGTGCGCCGTTCGCTCATCGAGGCGACGTCGGCGACGGCGATCGCGAGGAAGTCCAGCACGTATCCCACGGGAGCGCCGTGGAAGTTGCCGTTCGACTCGATCCGGCCGTCGGGCGTGATCACCGGGTTGTCGATGGCCGAGCCGAGCTCGATCGCGGCGACCGATTCCGCGTGCGCCAGCGTGGCCCGCGCGGCGCCGTGCACCTGGGGTGCGCACCGCAGCGAGTAGGCGTCCTGGACGCGCGTGAAGCGGTGCCGCCCCGTCGCCGACGTGAGCTGCTCGGCGATGAGCGGTGAGCCGTCCAGGAGGGCGCGGATGCCGGCGGCCGAGGCCACCTGGCCCGGGTGTGGGCGCAGGGCATGCAGGTCCTCGGCGAAGACGGCGTCCGTCCCGAGCAGTCCCTCGACGCTCATCGCGGCGGCGAGGTCCGCCGTCGCCAGCAGCAGGTGCAGGTCGGACGCCGCGAGGACCAGCATCCCCAGCATCCCGTCCGTGCCGTTGATGAGGGCCAGCCCCTCCTTCTCGCGCAGTTCGACGGGCATGATGCCCGCGGTGGCGAGGGCCTCGGCGGCGGGGACGAGCCGTCCCCGCGCATCCCGCACGTCGCCCTCGCCCATGAGCGCGAGAGCCACGTGCGAGAGCGGCGCGAGGTCGCCGGAGCAGCCCAGTGAGCCGTACTCGCCGATGACGGGGGTGATGCCGGCGTTGAGGAGGGCCGCATAGGTGGTGGCGACGACGGGACGCACACCGGTGCGGCCGGTCGCGAGGGTCGAGAGCCGGTTGAGCATGAGCCCGCGCACCACTTCGCGGTCCACCTCCGTGCCGGAGGATGCCGCGTGGCTCCGGATGAGGCTGCGCTGCAGCTGGGTGCGCTGCTCGAGCGGGATGTGCTTCGTGGCGAGGGCGCCGAAGCCGGTGGAGACGCCGTAGTGGGGGGTCCCGTCGTCGACCAGGGCGTCGACGACGGCACGGGAGGCGGCCATGGCGGCCGATGCGTCGGGATGGAGCTCGACGGTCGCGCCGGAACGGGCCACCGCGACGACGTCGACGGGCGAGAGGGGGCCGGTCCCCACGATCACGGGATGCTGCACGGGAACCTCGGTTCTGCGGTCGGACCGCTATTGCCATCTGGTGAAAAGGACGTTTCAATAAGTGAAATACAGGACCGGTTCGAAAGCAAGGAGGCGGCATGGCGGAATCGTCCACCCGCACGGTGGAGCGGGCACTGGTGCTGCTCGGCGCTGTCTGCGAGGCGGGATCGATCACGCTCGCCGACGCCGCGCGCGGGACCGGGCTCTCGGCGTCGACCGCCCTGCGGCTCCTGCGCACCCTCGAGAGCACGGGTTTCGTCCGGCGGGACGGCGACGGCTCCTACCGCCCCGGGCTCCGCGTGGTCCAGCTCGGGGCTCAGGCGCTCGGGCAGGAATCCCTCGTCTCCCTCGCCGAGCCCGCCCTCGAACGGCTGGTGGGGCAGACGGGGGAGTCCGCCTACCTGAGCGTCCCGTCGCACGACGGGCAGGGCGTGTA
This sequence comes from Arthrobacter sp. CP30, assembly GCF_053470025.1. NCBI lineage: Bacteria > Bacillati > Actinomycetota > Actinomycetes > Micrococcales > Micrococcaceae > Arthrobacter > Arthrobacter sp. CP30. The sequence goes on along the minus strand of NZ_JBQEMM010000007.1, from coordinate 162,311 downwards.
CCTCGCCATGCGCGAGGGGACGCATTCGGTGCGCCACGCCAGCTGGGTGGGGCGCAGCATCCCGCTGGACGGCACGGCTGTCGGCGCGGTCCTGGCGGGCGCAGCCGGGCCGGACGGCTTCGTCGTCGTGCGCGACGGCGTGGAGGCCGATGTGACGGCCGTCGCCGCGCCGGTGTCCCCGGGCGGACGCGTGGTCGCGGCGATCAGCGTCGTCGTCCCCAGCTACCGCATCACCGCCACGGAGGCTCGCCGCCTCGGCGCACTCGTCGCCCGTGAGGCCGAGGACCTGCTCGCCCACATCCCGGCCGGCCCGCTCGGGCACGACCTGACAGGAGAACCCGCATGACCACCCACGATCCCGCCCGCTCCATCCGTGCGGCACGCGGAACGCAGCTCACCGCGAAGAGCTGGCAGACCGAGGCACCGCTCCGCATGCTCATGAACAACCTCGACCCCGAGGTCGCCGAGCGCCCCGAGGACCTGGTCGTCTACGGCGGCACGGGCAGGGCTGCGCGCAGCTGGGAGGCGTACGACGCGATCGTGCGCACCCTCGAGACGCTCGACGACGACGACGAGACGCTCCTCGTGCAGTCCGGCAAGCCCGTCGGCGTCTTCCGCACGAACCCCTGGGCCCCGCGCGTCCTGCTCGCCAACTCGAACCTCGTGGGGGACTGGGCCACCTGGCCGGAGTTCCGCCGCCTGGAGGCCGAGGGCCTCATGATGTACGGGCAGATGACGGCCGGCTCCTGGATCTACATCGGCACGCAGGGCATCCTGCAGGGCACGTACGAGACCTTCGCCGCGATCGCCCGCAAGCGCTTCGGCGGCACCCTCGCCGGCACCCTGACGCTCACGGGCGGGTGCGGCGGCATGGGCGGTGCGCAGCCGCTCGCCGTCACCCTGAACGGCGGGGCAGTCCTGATCGTCGACGTGAGCGAGGCGCGCCTCCGCCGCCGCGTCGCCAAGCGCTACCTGGACACCCTGGCGGACACGCTCGACGACGCCGTCGCGCAGGTCCTCGCCGCGAAGCGCGAGAAGCGCGCTCTGTCGGTCGGCGTCGTGGGAAATGCGGCCGCCGTGTTCCCCGAACTGCTCCGGCGCGGGTTCGACGCCGACATCGTCACGGACCAGACCTCCGCGCACGATCCGCTCAGCTACCTGCCGGAAGGCATCGCCCCCGACGAGTGGGAGCGTGAATCCGCGGCGGACCCCGACGGCTTCACGAAGAAGGCCCAGGTGTCCATGGCCCTGCAGGTCGAGGCGATGGTGGGCTTCCAGGACGCCGGCGCCGAAGTATTCGACTACGGCAACTCCATCCGCGACGAGGCCCGGAAGGGCGGCTACGGCCGCGCCTTCGCCTTCCCCGGCTTCGTGCCCGCCTACATCAGGCCGCTGTTCTGCGAAGGGCTCGGTCCGTTCCGCTGGGTGGCCCTCTCCGGGGACCCGGCGGACATCGCGGTCACCGATGCCGCCCTGAAGGAGCTGTTCCCCGACAACGTGCATCTGCACCGCTGGCTCGACGCCGCCGCCGAGCACGTCGAGTTCGAGGGCCTGCCCGCCCGGATCTGCTGGCTCGGGTACGGGGACCGCGCGAAGGCCGGGCTGCTCTTCAACCGCCTGGTCGCGGAGGGCAGGGTGTCCGCGCCGATCGTCATCGGCCGCGACCACCTCGATTCCGGCTCCGTCGCCTCCCCCTACCGCGAGACGGAGGCCATGGCGGACGGGTCGGACGCCGTCGCCGACTGGCCCCTGCTCAACGCCCTGCTCACCACGTCCTCCGGAGCCACCTGGGTGTCCATTCACCACGGCGGCGGCGTCGGGATCGGCCGGTCCATCCATGCGGGCCAGGTGTCCGTGGCCGACGGCACCGAGCTCGCCGCCCAGAAGCTCGAGCGCCTGCTCACCAACGATCCCGGCATGGGCGTCATCCGCCACGTCGATGCGGGATACGAGAGGGCACGCGAGATCGCCTCCCAGCGTGGCGTGCGCATCCCCATGGAATCCTGAGCAGGACACCACCCGCCCCACCGCAGGAAGGCACCCTCGTGCAGACCGTCTCCACCGTCCTCGACTCCATCAGCGACGTCGGCCGCGACACGTCCCGCGGCGGCTACTCCCGCGGGGTCTTCACCTCCGCCGAGCTGTCGCTGCGCGAATGGTTCGCCGCGGAGGCGACGGCCCGCGGGCTCGCGGTGGAGACGGACCGCAACGGCATCCTGTGGGCGTGGTGGGATGCCACGGGCAGCCGCGACGGCGCGCTCGTCACCGGCAGCCACCTCGACTCCGTGCCCGGCGGCGGTGCGTTCGACGGGCCGCTCGGTGTCGCCTCGGCCCTCGCTGCCGTGGACCTCCTGCGCGAGCGCGGGGTGCAGCCGCACCGGTCGCTGGCCGTGACGGTGTTCCCCGAGGAGGAGGGGTCCCGCTTCGGGGTGTCCTGCCTCGGCTCCCGGCTGCTCACCGGCTCCCTCGACCCGGACCACGTGCGCTCGCTCACCGACACCGACGGCACCACCTTCGCCGACGCCGCGCGTTCCGCCGGGATCGACGTCGCACACCTCGGCCGCGACGAGGAGGCCGCCCGCCGGATCGGCGACTTCGTGGAGCTGCACGTGGAGCAGGGCCGCGGGCTGATCGACCTCGACTCCGCCGTCGCCATCGGCTCCACGATGCTGGGCCACGGTCGCTGGCGCCTCTCGGTCACCGGGCAGGGGAACCACGCCGGCACCACCCTCATGGCGGACCGTGCCGACCCGATGGTCGCCGCCGCGCAGGTGGTCCTCGCGGCCAGGAGGATCGCGGCCGAGCAGGAGGGGGCGCGGGCCACCGTCGGCCGGCTGCAGCCCGTCCCCGGCGGAACGAACGTCATCGCGTCCCGCGTGGACCTCTGGCTCGACGTCCGCCACGAGGAGGACGCCGTCACCGCACAGCTCATCGAGAAGATCCACGGCCAGGCCCAGAAGATCTGCGCCTTCGAGGGCTGCCGTGCCACGCTCACGGAGGAGTCGCGCAGCAGCACCGTCCACTTCGACGGCGCCCTGCAGCGGACACTGCACAACGCACTCGGGCGTTCCTTCCGGGGCGCGCCGACCCTGCCCACGGGGGCGGGGCACGACGCCGGGATCCTCGGCAGCATCGCGCCGACGGCCATGCTCTTCGTCCGCAATCCCACGGGTATCAGCCACTCGCCGGAGGAGTTCGTGGAGCGCGACGACGCCGACGCCGGCGCCACCGCGCTCGCAGACGTCCTCGAAGACCTGCTGTGATCCGAGCCGCACACGCCGTCCCTGCTCGCCCGGCGGGCCCCGCCCTCGTTCGGCCGGCAGGACCCGGCGGCCTCGCAGTCCCGGCGGGTCCCGCCGGTCACGCACTGACCGGAGGCCCGGCCGATCCTGCGTCCCCTGCCGTCCGGGCGGTCTGGTGCGAGTCCGCGTGGCTCGGCACGGAGGGCGTGGTCGAGGCCGTGCGGATCGAGGTCGACGCCGACGGGTACGTGGCCGGCGTCCGCCCGGGCCACCCCGCGCAGGAGGGCGACGTCGTCCTCCACGGCGTGGCCTTCCCCGCCGCCGCGAACGGACACTCCCACGCCTTCCACCGGGCGCTGCGCGGTCGGACGCACGACCGCGGCGGGACGTTCTGGACGTGGCGGGAGACGATGTACCGGGTAGCACGGGCCCTCACGCCGGCACTGTACGAGGACCTCGCCACCGCCGCCTACGCCGAGATGGTCGCCGCGGGCTGGACGAGCGTCGCCGAGTTCCACTACATCCACCACCTTCCCGACGGGACGCCGTACGGCCACGCGACCGGCGAACCCCACGCGATGGAACTCGCCCTCGCCCGAGCCGCCGTGCGCGCCGGCATCCGGCTGACCCTGCTCGACACGTGCTACCTCGCCGGCGGTTTCGGGCAGCCGCTCGAGGACGGGCAGCGCCGGTTCTCGGACGGGAGCGCAGAGCGGTGGCTCGAGCGGCTGGACGCGCTGCGGGCCACCGTCGCCGGGCTGTACCCGGACCACCACGTGTCGGTCGGGGCGGCCCTGCACTCGGTGCGGGCCGTGCCGGAGCGGGACCTCGCGGTGATCGCGGACCGGCTGCCGGCCGATCTGCCCCTCCACGTGCATCTCTCCGAGCAGCCCGCAGAGAACGAGGACTGCCTCCGCGCGACCGGACTGACGCCCGCCGGTCTGCTGCAGCGGCACGGACTCGTGGACCGGCGCCTCTCGGTGGTCCACGCCACCCATCTCGGCGAGGAGGACATCGCCCTGCTCGGCGGTGCGGGCGCCGGTGTCGTGCTCTGTCCCACCACCGAGGCGGACCTCGCCGACGGGCTCGGGCCGGCGGGTCCGCTCCGCGCGGCGGGAGCGGTCCTGGCGCTCGGCACCGACCAGCACGCCGTCGTCGACCCCTGGCTGGAGATGCGCGCGCTCGAACACGGCGAGCGGCTCCGCACCGGGCGGCGCGGCCACTTCGACCCGGAGATCCTGCACGGCATCGCCTCGTCGGGCGGCGCCCGGGCGCAGGGTCGCCGGAGCGCCGGCATCGGTGCCGGGTCCGTCGCCGACCTCATGGCCATCGATCCGCACACCGCCCGTACCGCCGGGTCCTCGTGGGACCAGCTCGCCTACACGGCGACGGCGCAGGACGTGACAGGCGTCGTCGTCGGCGGGGTGCTCACCGCCCGGAACGGTACCCACATCACCCTCGGGGATCCCGCCGGGTCGCTCGTCGCAGCGATCGACCGGCTGGACGCCGCGGTGGCCGCCGACGATCCGACCTCCGCATCCAGCTACATCCACCCCCGGGAGCGGCACTGATGTCCATCCTCATCACGCACATCGGCGAGCTGACGACGCAGGACGCCGGGCACGCCGTCCTGCAAGATGCCGCCGTGGTCCTCGAGGGGGAGCGGATCAGCTGGATCGGCCCGGCCTCGGCAGCACCCGCGGCGGACACGGCCTACGACGCCGGCGGCCGCGCGGGCCTGCCCGGCTGGGTGGACAGTCATACGCACCTCGTCTTCGCCGGCGATCGCACCGCCGAGTTCGAGGCCCGGATGGCGGGGGAGTCCTACGCCGCGGGCGGTATCGCCGTCACGGTCGAGGCGACGCGCGCCGCGGGGGACTACGACCTCACGCGCCTCCTGCTGGCCCGGGTCGCCGAGGCCGCCTCGGGCGGGACCACCTACGTCGAGACGAAGACGGGGTACGGGCTCGACGTCGGGCACGAGGCCCGCAGCGCGCGCATCGCCGCCGGCGTCGTCGACGAGGTCACCTTCCTCGGCGCGCACCTCGTCCCGCGCGGGTGGGACGCGGACGCGTACACGGACCTCGTCTGCGGACCGATGCTCGACGCCGTCCGCCCCTTCGTCCGCTGGGCGGACGTCTTCTGCGAGACCGGTGCCTTCACGGCCGACCAGTCCCGCCGCGTCCTCGCCGCCTGCGCCGCGGCCGGACTCGGCCTGCGCGTGCACGGCAACCAGCTGGGCCCCGGCCACGGGGTGGCCCTGGCCGTCGAGTTCGGCGCCGCCAGCGTGGACCACGTCAACCACCTGGCCGACGGCGATGTCGACGCGCTCGCCGGCACCTGGGACGCCGGCACCTCGAACGCCGGCCCCTGGAACGCCGGGCATGGACGACCCGGCACCGTCGCGACGTGCCTGCCCGCCTGCGACCTCTCGACCCGGCAACCCTTTCCGCCCGCGCGCCGGCTCCTCGACGCCGGAGTCCAGATCGCGCTCGCGAGCAACTGCAACCCCGGGACGTCCTACACCAGCTCCATGGGCTTCTGCGTCGCCACGGCCGTCCTGCAGATGGGCCTCACCGTCCACGAGGCCGTGCGCGCCGCGACCTACGGCGGAGCCCTCGCCCTGCGCCGGCACGCGGGCGACGACGCCGACGGACGCCGGGCGGTCGGCTCTCTCGCGGTGGGACACAGGGCCGACCTGCAACTGCTGAACGCGCCGTCGGCGGCTCACCTTGCCTACCGGCCGGGGATGCCGCTCGTGCATGCGGTGTGGAAGGCGGGCACGCGCGTCCGCTAGCCCGTCCGGGCCGTCCGGACCGTCCGGACCGTCCGGCACGCAGAGTGCTCGACGGCGGGTTGGGAATCCCCAGCCGGCGCTGGGAGGATGACGCCATGCATCCGGATCCTCCCTCCTCCGCACACCTGCAGCCCGGTTCCCCGTCCACGTCCCGGTCCGGACCGCGTGCATCCGGGACCGGCGGCACGCCCGAGCCCACGTCGGGGCCGGCCTCCGCTCCTCGGCGCCGCATCAGGGTGGAGCTGCTCATCGTCCTCGGACTCTCGCTCGGGCAGTCCGGCGTCTACGCGATCGTCAACCTCGCGGAGAAGCTCACCCGCGGACCGCTCGCCGCCCAGACCACCACACTGAATCCGGTGCTCAACGAGCGCCAGTACTTCGATCTCACGTACCAGCTCCTGAACATCGCCTTCGCGCTGGTCCCGGTGGCCCTGGTCCTCTACCTCCTCGGCGGTCACGGGGTCTCCGCCTTCCGCCGGCTCGGGTTCACGTTCGAGAAACCGCTCCGGACGGTTAGTTTCGGCGTCGGGCTCGCGGGCATCATCGGCGTCGGGACGCTCGGCGTCTACGCCGGGGGGAGGGCGCTCGGCATCACCACCGCGCTCGTCCCGGCGGCGCTGGACGCCTACTGGTGGACCATCCCGGTGCTCGTCCTGTCCGCGGTGCGGCACGCCGTGCTGGAGGAGGTGATCGTGGTGGGGTATCTGTTCATCCGGTTGCGTGAGCTCGGATGGTCGACGCCCGCCATCGTCGTCAGCAGTGCCCTCCTGCGCGGCAGCTATCACCTGTACCAGGGTTTCGGCCCGTTCATCGGCAACGTCCTGATGGGTCTTCTGTTCGGCTGGTTCTACACGCGCACGCGCCGTGTCATGCCGCTGGTGATCGCGCACGCGCTCATCGACATCACCGGTTTCGTCGGATTCGCGCTCATCGGACCGGCCATCGGAATTGGCGGTTGAATAAAGAAAGGCTTCCCTTTGTTCATTTGCGCGCACGAATCATGACTAAATTATCCGCCAATTGCGGGTTTATGCTCACTTCATCCGGCACAGACAACGGCGGCTCCGACAGGGACCCCACCGGACCAGCCAGGAGGAATCATGAGCAGCGCCCCCAGCGCCCCCAGCGCCCCCAGTGCCCCCAGTGTCACCAGTGTCTCCGAGTGCAGTGTCCACAACTGCTCCTTCAACCACGACGGCTGCACCGCCGTCGCCATCACGGTGTCGGGCAGCGAGGAGCACGCCTCCTGTGCCACGTTCATCGACACGTCCATCAGCGGCGGGCTGCCGAAGATGCTCGCGCACGTCGGCGCCTGCCAGCGCTCCGAGTGCAGCTTCAACCACGATCTCCTCTGCAGCGCGCCGGCCGTGAAAGTGGGTCCGGGTGCCGAGGCCGCTGACTGCCTCACCTACACGCACGCCTGACCGGCTGAGGCGGTCGACAACGGCCGCCACACGGAGAAGGACCGGACGACAGTCCGGTCCTTCTCCGTGTTCGCCTCGTCGCGAGCTCTCAGATCTCGACGCGTCCCTCGCCGGTCTCGAAGGTCACGGACATGATGCCGGGGGTGCCGTTCGGTGCGATCCACTGCACCTGGACGCCGTCGAGCGTCTCCTCGACCGCAGTGCCGAGCCACTCGGTGACGCGCTCGGAGGACCCCGCGATGGTCAGGCAGTCGAGCTTGACCGACGCCGGGCGTGCCTTGGACGGGTGGAGTTCCTCGGTGCCCTCGTCCCAGCGGAGGAGGTAGGGGACCTGCGGGTCCGCGATGAGGCCCTTGATGCCGATCTGCTGCCAGGTCAGTTCCTGGCCGTCCGGGAACTTGCGGTTCCCTGGGACGGCGCTGCGGCCGAGGCGTTCCTCGAACGGGCCCAGGTCGTCGACAGCGACGCACCAGCCCATCCAGCCTCCGCCGGCCTCGGAGCGGGCGCGGACGGCCTGGCCGAAGGGCGCCTTGTCCGACGCCGGGTGGTTCAGCACCTCCACGACCTCGAGGTACTGGCTGTTGGCCAGCGGGAAGATCATGTTGCGGGTGCCGAAACGCGGGTGCACACCGCCCTTCACGGGCTCCATGCCGAGCCGGGCCGAGATCCGGTCGGCGGTCGCGGCAAGTCCATCGGGTTCACAGGCATAAGAGACGTGGTCCAGGCGCATGCGGTTATTTTGGCACTAAGTGATGCACCTCTCGACTTAGGGCCGCCTTACCCGTGGACAGCGCCCACCGGCCCCGTCGGAGCGCCGTCCGAGGCGGCGGCGGAGCGCAGAGCCGGTGGGTCGCATGCCGGCGCGAGGCACCGCCGGGAACCGGAGGGGCACCTCGGGCGACGTTCCGTGCCGGCTTCACGGAGGGTCACACGGGTTGCCGGACACGCTCCCATACGTTTTCATGGATGCAGGTCATGAGTGCCAGCACTAAGCCCCGGCTTGCTGGCCGGCAACCCTCCAACCGCGGTGGGGTGCCCCGGGTGAGGACCAGGTCCGGCGCGGGTTCGGCGTCGTTCAAGCGCGGGCTCCTGCGGGGCCCGGTCTCCCGGAGCCGGAACTGTCGGCGGGAGCATCGGAGATCGCAGGGCCCCTACCGACAGGGAGCACCATGTCCAACGATTGGTCTTTCGAGACACGCCAGATCCACGCCGGCCAGGTGCCGGACGCAGCCACGGGGTCCCGGGCCCTCCCCATCTACCAGACCTCCTCCTTCGTGTTCCCGAGCGCCGAGAGTGCGGCGAACAGGTTCTCGCTGACCGAGCTCGCGCCTATCTACACCCGGATCGGCAATCCGACGCAGGAGGCCGTGGAGACCCGGATCGCGAGCCTGGAGGGTGGCGTCGGTGCGCTGCTGCTCGCCTCGGGCCAGGCCGCCGGGACCTTCGCGGTGCTGAACATCGCCGAGGCGGGGGACCACATTGTCGCCAGCCCGAGCCTCTACGGGGGTACGTACAACCTGTTCAGGCACACGCTGAAGAAATTCGGGATCGAGACCACGTTCGTGGAGGACCCGGACGATCTCGAGCAGTGGCGTGCGGCGGTCCGCCCGAACACCAAGCTCTTCTTCGGCGAAGTGGTCTCCAATCCCCGCCAGGACGTCCTCGATCTGGAGGGCATCAGCGGTGTCGCCCACGAGCACGGGCTCCCGATGATCGTAGACAACACGCTCTCCACCCCGTATCTCATCCGGCCCATCGAGTGGGGCGCGGATATCGTGGTCCACTCGGCCACGAAATACCTGGGCGGGCACGGCACCGCGATCGCGGGCGTGATCGTGGACTCCGGGAACTTCGACTTCGCCCGGTACCCGGAGCGGTTCCCCGGCTTCAACACGCCGGACGAGAGCTACCACGGACTCGTCTACGCGCGTGACCTCGGTGTCGGAAGCCCGCTCGGCGCCAACCTCGCCTACATCCTCAAGGCACGGGTGCAGCTCCTGCGCGATCTCGGCGCCGCGGTCTCTCCGTTCAACGCCTTCCTGATCGCGCAGGGCCTCGAGACGCTCAGCCTCAGGGTGGAGCGGCATGTGCAGAACGCCCAGGCCGTCGCCGAGTGGCTGGAGGCGCACGACGACGTCGAGCGGGTCTCCTACGCGGGCCTGCCGTCCAGCCCCTGGTACGAGCGCGGCCGGAAGTACGGGCGCATCGGCACGGGGGCGATCGTGAGCTTCGACATCGCCGGGGGGCTCGAGGCGGGCAAGCGCTTCGTCGACGGTCTCGAACTGCACTCGCACGTGGCGAACGTGGGGGATGTGCGGTCGCTCGTCATCCACCCCGCATCCACCACCCACAGCCAGCTCGGCGCGGAGGCGCAGCTCACGGCGGGCGTCCGGCCGGGCCTCGTCCGCCTGTCCGTGGGACTCGAGAACATCACCGACATCCTCGCCGACCTCGACGCCGGCTTCCGAGCGGCCAAAGGAGCCTGACCCTTCGTGACCACCTACCCTTCCGCTCCGCTGCACCAGGGGAACGACGCCGGCCCCTCGGGGGACGGGTTCCTGCGCGTCGCCCCGATCGGCCCCCTGGCCCTCGAGACCGGGGGCGCGCTGCCGGACGTGCAGCTCGCCTTCGAGACGTGGGGGGAGCTGGATGCGGAGGCATCGAACGCGGTGCTGGTGCAGCACGCCCTCACGGGCAGCTCGCACGTCGCACGCGGTGCGTCGGAGGAGGAGGGCTGGTGGGATGCGCTCGTGGGCCCCGGGCGGACGGTGGACACGGACCGCTTCTTCGTGGTGTCGATCAACATGGTGGGCGGCTGCTACGGCTCGACGGGGCCGGCCAGCCTGGCGCCCGACGGCGCCCCCTGGGGCTCCCGTTTCCCGTTCGTCACCATCCGGGACGGGGTGCGGGCGGAGGCGTTGCTCGCCGACCAGCTCGGCATCCACCGCTGGCACTCGGTCCTCGGCGGATCCATGGGCGGCGCGCGTGCCCTGGAGTGGGCCCTGATGTACCCGGACCGCGTGGAGCGATGCGCCGTCATCGCCTGCACAGCCGCCAGTTCGGCCGAACAGATAGCGTTCGCCCAGGCGCAGCTGCAGGCGATCCGCCTGGATCCCGCCTACCGCGGCGGCGACTACTACGACGGTCCGCATCCGGATGCGGGCCTCGGGCTGGCGCGCCGCATCGCCCACATCACCTACCGCTCGGAAGGGGAGTTCGAGACACGCTTCGGCCGGACCGAGCAGGATGCCGAGCAACCCCTCGGTGCGGTGGTGCCCGCCGACCGTGGGCGGTACCAGGTGGAGAGTTACCTCGACCACCAGGCCGAGAAGCTGGTGGACCGGTTCGATGCCAACAGCTACGTGATCCTGACGGAGGCGCTCATGAGCCACGACGCCGGCCGCGCCCGGGGGAGCCTCGACGCCGCCCTCGCTGCCGCGCCGGCACAGTTCTTCGTCGCGTCGGTCGACTCCGACCGGCTGTACGTCCCCGGGCAGTCCCATCGCCTGGCGGCGGGGCTGCCCGGGGAGGTGCCCGTCCACACGATCACCTCACCGGTGGGCCACGATGCCTTCCTCACGGAGATCCACCAACTCGACGCGCAGTTGCGCGATGCCTTCTACGCGAAGTAGAAGTTTCGTGGCGGCTGCTGTTGGGTTTCTCCGGGCCTGCCCCTAGGCTGGGAGCTAAGCCTGCTTATCGATTGCCGGCAGGCAAGCCCGGGACCCTGTCCCGCGCGCACCACACCGACGGATGAAGAGGAGCTGTTCATGGAACTGAGCACCATTGGCTGGAACCAGGAAGCACGCGACAAGATCCTGCTCGACGCCGACCGGGCGCTGCAGGGCGCGGTGAAGGAGGCGGCGGAGACCATGGACGGCAAGTCCCGCGACGAGGTCTACGAGTTCCTCTTCGAGAAGCTCAAGCCGCAGTTCGTCGACTTCAAGCCGGGGCCCGATCTCAGCGCCTGCGCGGACGCGGTCGCCAACGGCGAGGTCGCGCTCGAGAGCTGACTCCAGGGCGTCGCCCTCGGCGCCCTCAAGACACCGGTGATGACCGGTCGGCTGCCCGCCGACCGGTCATCGTCGTCTCCGGGACGCTGGGAAGGGTCGTCCCTGGGACGCGGTGAAGGGTCGCGTCCGGGACGCGGGACGGCTCGCCTCCGGGACGCCGGGAACACTGGTCCCCGGGCCAACGAGCGAGGGGCGGCGGACGGCCCCGCGTGCCGCGGCGGACGGCGAGCTAGTCCGCGGCGCCCGGTGGCATGCCCGGTCCGAAGATCGGTGCCGGTTCGAGCCGCTTGGCGGTGACGCCGTCTCCCGAGGACTGGTGCCGCAGGCGGCGCAGGACCCACGGCACGAAGTACTCGCGTGCCCACACGAGGTCCTCCGCGCGTGCGGCCCGCCAGGTGCGAGCCGGCAGCTCCTTGGGCTGCAGCGGCTCGAGGGTGTGCCTCACCGCGAGGGTGTCGAGGACCATCGCGGCGATGGTGTGGTGGCCGAGCGGCGAGAAGTGCAGCCTGTCCGTGGACCACATCTGCGGATCGAGCAGCTGCCGGAGCGCCCACATGTCCGCGATGACCGCCTCGTGCCGCGTCGCGATGGTGCGCAGGTTCTCGTTGTAGATCGCGGTCTTGGAGCGGATGCTCCCGAGGACGGTCTCGCGCACGTCCGGCCCCGTGAACAGCACCACGGTCGTCCCCGAACCGGCGAGGGTCCCGACGACGTCGTCGAGCTTGGCCGCGAGCAGATCGGGATCGCCGCCCGGACGCAGCAGGTCGTTGCCGCCTGCCGAGATGGTGACGAGGTCGGGACGCAGGGTGATCGCGGCGTCGACCTGCTGGTCGACGATCTGCTGGAGGAGGCGCCCGCGCACGGCGAGGTTCGCGTAGGCGAAGTTCGACTGGCCGCGCGCCAGTTCCTCGGCGACGCGGTCCGCCCAGCCGCGGTTACCGCCGACGCTGGCCGGGTTCGGATCGCCGATCCCCTCGGTGAAGGAGTCACCGAGTGCCACGTAGCGATGCCACGGGTGCGGCTCGGAGTTGAGGGTGGGGTCGATCATCGGGCCGTTCGGGATGGGCTGGGCGTTGCTCTGCGGGGGACCCCCGGTGTTCGCTGCACTCACCGCACCATTGTGACCGCTGCCGGCCGCCGGACACCAGCCATCCGGAGTGCAGGGAGTCATCGCCCCGTGACAGGATGGACGGCATGACTGAATCCGCCTCCGGCACCGCCGCGCCCGAGCCACGCTCTTGGGAGCCGGTGGTCCTCTGGTCCAGGCCCGAGTCCGAGCGCGCAGGTACGCCCCTGCTCGTCCTGTTCCACGGCTACATGGCCGACGAGGAGGACCTCATGGGCCTGACGGACCACCTGCCCGGTGAGTTCACCGTGGCCTCCGTCCGGGCGCCGCTGGCCGTGGGCCCCGGCTACTCGTGGTTCCCCCTGGCCCGTGATGCCGACTACTCCGTGGAGCGCGTTGTCGCTGGTGTCGGTGCTGTCTCGGAGTGGCTCGACACCGTACGCGACGTGCATACCAGCGTCAGCATCCTCGGGTTCTCGCAGGGGATGGCGGTGGCGACCTCGCTCCTGCGGCACCGACCCGCGGACTTCACCTGCGTCGTCGGGCTCTCCGGCTTCACCGTCCCCTCGGAGGGTCATGCGTTCTTCCGGGACGAGGACGCCGCTGCGACCCCCACGCCGTTCTTCTGGGGGCGCGACCAGGAGGACCAGGTCATCACTGCGGAGATGATCGAGGTCACCCACGCCTGGCTGACCACCCACACGAAACTGACGAAGATCCTCTACTCGAACATGTTCCACAGCATCAACGTGCAGGAGCTGGCCCATGTCCGCGAGTTCCTCGCGATGACGGTGCTCGGGAAGCGCTGACGCCGGATCCGGACGCGGCGGGAGGACCACCGTGGACGACCCGGCGGCGACGGATGCGCCGAAGCCGCGCGGTGCGGACCACCCGCGTCGGGGAACCGTCAGCCGCGGGTGAGCCGCACCGTCTCGCCGTTGACGCTGATGGTGTCACCCGGGTGGAGCTGGCGTCCGCGCCGTTCCTCGATCTCCCCGTTCACGTGCACCAGCCCGTTGTCGATGAGGGTCTTCGCCTCCACGCCGTCCTCCGCGAGGGAGGCGAGCTTCAGCAGCTGCCCCAGGCGGATCATGTCATCCCGGATGGGCAGTTCTGTGCTGGAGTCGTCGGTCATGCGTCCATCATGCCGGATGCCGCCGGACTAGGCTGTACGGGTGTCCGACGCGCCTCTGCTCCCTCCCTCCGTCAGCTTTCCGCTCGCCCTCGCCGCGGGACTCGCGGTACCCGTCCAGGGCCGGATCAACGGTGCGCTCGGTACCGCCCTGGGGGACGGTATCGCCGCCGCCCTGATCAGTTTCGGCACGGGCCTGGTGGTGATGATCGTCATCACCCTGGCGCTGCCGTCCGCACGCGCCGGTGCGCTGCAGATCCTCCCCTCGGTGCGTGAGCGCCGGTTCCCGCCCTTCTACATCGCCGCCGGTGCGATCGGTGCGTTCTTCGTCTTCACGCAGTCCCTGACCATCGGCTTGATCGGCGTCGCCCTGTTCACCGTGGCCGCCGTGATGGGCCAGTCGCTGAGCGGACTCCTGGTGGACCGGGCCGGGATCGGGCCGGGTGGGAAGCGGGCCGTCACCGCCATGCGCGTCATCGGCGTCGTCCTGACCGTCCTCTCCGTCGTCTGGGCCGTCTCGCCGCGGTTCGGGGGAGCCGGCGAGGTCTCCAGCTGGCTCCTGCCCGTCCTGCTGCCCGTCGCCGGAGGCGTGCTGCTCAGCTTCCAGCAGGCCATGAACGGCACGGCGTCCCTGCACTACGGCACGCCCCTCGCCGCGACCCTCATGAACTTCATCGCCGGGACGGCGGTCCTGCTGGCGGCCTGGCTGGTCAAGCTCGTGATCGCCGGACCGGGGAACCCCCTGCCCTCCGAGTGGTGGTACTACCTCGGCGGACCCATGGGGTGCATTTTCATCGCCCTCGGCGCACTGCTGGTGCGGAGCCTCGGCGTCCTCCTCACCGGTCTGTGCATGATCGGCGGGCAGCTCGTCGGCTCGCTCCTGCTCGACCTCGTGGTCCCGGCGCCCGGGACCATCGTGGCCTTCGCGACCGTGGCCGGGACCCTGCTGACGCTCGGCGCCATCATCCTGACCACGCTGCCCTGGCCGCGCCGCGTCACTCCCTGAGCCCGGTCCCCTGACCCCGCCGCACGCAGCAGGGGCTGCCCCGTCGGGAGCAGCCCCTGCTGGTCGTGCTGGTCGTGCTGGTCGTGCTAGCGGTCCGCGACCTCGTGGTCGTGGTCGTGCTCCGGGTGGAGCCCGCCGCCACTCTCCGTGCCGCCGCCGAGGGGGTTGCCGTCGAAGCGGTCCTTCTTGCCCTTGCCCTTCACGGGAGTGCCGGCACCATTCACGGCGAACGTGCTCGACGCGTAGGTCACGGTCAGGTGAGCGATGGCGTCGCTCAGCTGGTCGAGGGCCTCGATGCTGAGGTTGTTCGTGTCGTCGCAGGCCGCGTGGTAGCAGGCGTCGTAGGGCGCGCCGGCCACTCCACCGAACAGGGCGGCCTGCTCGGGGGTCTTGATGCCCTCGGCTCCGGTGAAGAGGCCACCCGCGGGGACGCCCTCCGCGATGAAGGGTCCGTAGTCGCTCCTGCCGCTGAACGCGGTCTCACCCGAGGCCAGGCCCACCGATGCGAAGTAGTCGTGGAAGTCCTGCTCGATCCGGCCCGATCCCTCAGGACCGGCCGCCGCGTCGGGACCCACCGGGAAGGCGGAGTTGTCGCCGTCGTACACGAAGCGGCCGAAGTTCGGCGAGCCGATCATGTCGAAGTTCAGGTAGAGGCCCACGCGATCGAGCTCATCCTTCTCCACGAGGTCGGCCACGTAGTACTCGGCGCCCAGCAGGCCCTCCTCCTCGGCACCCCACCACGCGAAGCGGACCTTGTTGGCCGTCTTGACCTTGGCCATGCCCTCTGCCACGGCGAGGATCCCGGCGCTGCCCGTCCCGTTGTCGTTGATCCCGGGTCCGGCGAGCACGCTGTCGAGGTGCGCTCCGACCATGACCACGTTGTCAGGATCCCCGGTGCCGGTCTCGGCGATGACGTTGTAGGTCTCCCGGTTCTCGGAGATGGTGTCGACGGCGACACGGCCGGTGACGCCCTCGCCCAGGAGGTCGTTGCCGGCGGCGAAACTGGCTCCGACGACGGGGATGCCCACGAGGTCGGGTGCCCCCAGCGTGCCGGCGACCGCGGCGGTGTTGCCGCCCACGCCGGTGTTGAAGATGATGACCGCCGTCGCGCCCGCGGCCTCGGCGTTGGCGGCCTTGATGGCGAAGGTGCAGCCGCCGCGCTGCACCAGTGCGATCGAGCCGGCCGTGAAGCCGGCGAAGTCCGTGGTCTCGCAGCCACTGGTGCCGGCCGCGCTCGCGGGTCCCGTGGTGTCCACCGTGCGGATCTCGCCGGAGACGTCCCCGGCACCTGAGAACGTCATCGTGGCCACGTCCTCGGCGCCGTAGGTGACGTCGTCGGGCGTGGACTGCTCCAGCACGGCGGGGCTCAACTCGGCGAAGAACGGGAAGAGGAAGGACTGGACAGTTGGCGAGTAGCCCGCTGCCGTGAGCTTGCGCACGATGTAGTCGACGGACGCCGAATAGCCCTCGGTGCCCGAGGCGCGGGTGTTGCCGTTGGCCTCGGCGATGGCGTCGAGGGCCGTGAGGTGCCCCACCACCTTCTCGACCGTCACCGCCGCCCGGAGCTTCTTGGAGGAGTTGTTGGTGCTGTTGTCGAACGTCGGCGCGGCGTTGGCCGCGAAGCTGCCGCTCGCCACGAGGGCGAGGCTGCTGGCGAGGGCCAGCGCCGAGCGTCCGATGCGGGCGCGCGGGCGTACGAAGGAACGGGGCATGGGGGTCCTTTGGGTGCGAGCGGTCCGGACTGTCCGGACGCGGGGGTGACGTGGATCACACGTCGGAGTGTGCTCAACCTAGGAAGCTTCCGCCGTCACGTCAAGGGGGTTCCCCCTGCCCCTCCACGACCGGATGCAGGGCCTGCCACCACCGCCGACGCCACGGCCCGACCCGGTAGGCTTGCCGGGTAGCTCTGGCGCCCCTGCGACGGGAGCGGACCAGCCTGCACCACGCGCCCCCCACCCGCGGACCGCACCCAGCGGCCTGCAGAGAACCGGAGAAGATCCCATGGCAGCAGCCAAGTCAGCACTCGACCCCATCATCTCGCTCGCCAAGCGGCGCGGCTTCGTCTTCCAGTCGGGTGAGATCTACGGCGGTTCCCGCTCGGCCTGGGACTACGGACCCCTCGGGGCCGAGTTCAAGGAGAACATCAAGCGGCAATGGTGGCAGACGATGGTGCGCGGCCGGGAGGACGTCGTCGGCCTCGATTCCGCGGTGATCCTGCCCCGACAGGTCTGGGAGGCCTCCGGCCACGTGGACGTCTTCAGCGATCCCCTCGTGGAGTGCCTCTCCTGCCACAAGCGCTACCGGGCGGACCACCTCGAGGAGGAGTACGAGGAGAAGAAGGGCCGCGCGCCCGAGAACGGCCTCAAGGACGTCACCTGCGCCAACTGCGGGACCAAGGGCCAGTGGACCGAACCGCAGGAGTTCTCCGGACTGCTGAAGACCTTCCTCGGACCGGTCGCGTCGGAGGAGGGCATGCATTACCTGCGCCCCGAGACCGCCCAGGGCATCTTCGTGAACTTCAACAATGTCCTCACGACGGCGCGCAAGAAGCCGCCCTTCGGCATCGGCCAGATCGGCAAGAGCTTCCGCAACGAGATCACGCCGGGCAACTTCATCTTCCGCACCCGGGAGTTCGAGCAGATGGAGATGGAGTTCTTCGTCGAGCCCGGGACGGACGAGGAGTGGCACCGGTACTGGATCGACAAGCGTTTCGCCTGGTACACCGACCTCGGCATCAGGGCGGACAACCTGCGCCTCTTCGAACACCCCCTCGAGAAGCTGAGCCACTACTCCAAGGGCACCACGGACATCGAGTACCGCTTCGGTTTCCAGGGCTCCGAATGGGGAGAACTCGAGGGCATCGCGAACCGCACCGACTTCGACCTCTCGACGCACTCGAAGCACTCGGGTACCGACCTCGGCTACTTCAACCAGGCCACCAACGAGCGCTACACGCCGTTCGTGATCGAGCCCGCGGCCGGCCTCACCCGCTCCTTCATGGCATTCCTCGTGGACGCCTACACGGAGGACGAGGCGCCCAACGCCAAGGGCGGGGTGGACAAGCGCACCGTCCTGAAGCTCGACCCCCGCCTCGCGCCGGTCAAGGCGGCCGTGCTGCCGCTCAGCCGCAACGAGGACCTGTCCCCGAAGGCGAAGGACCTGGCCGCGCAGCTCCGCAAGGGCTGGAACATCGACTTCGACGACGCCGGGGCCATCGGCCGCCGCTACCGGCGCCAGGACGAGATCGGGACCCCGTTCTGCATCACCGTGGACTTCGACACGCTCGAGGACCAGGCCGTCACCATCCGCGAGCGGGACAGCATGGCGCAGGAGCGCGTGTCCCTCGACCAGGTGCAGGGATACCTCGCCGCACGACTGATCGGAGCCTGATGGCCCTCGAGTACCGCGCCTGGCAGGAGGGCGACGACCTCGAGCTCATCCAGCTCTGGGGTGGCCCCGAATCCGCGACGTCGGAGCAGTTCCGGGTGTCCTTCAGGCCGCCGGCGGAGGAGCCCTGGAACCGCTGCATCACCGTGGTGGACCAGGGAGTTCCCGTCGCGGCCGGCTGCGTCTACGGTGCGGCACTGCACCCCGACAGGCTCTGGTGCTACATCGAGGTCGCGGCGGACCACCGGCGCGCGGGCGTCGGCTCCACGCTCCTCACGATGCTCCAGCACGAGGCCGCGGCGTCGCCGTCGGGCATCACGGCACTCCGGTCGAAGGTGACGCCGGGGACGACCGGGTCCGCGTTCGCGCAGGCCACCGGGTTCGGCGCGCTGCAGCGCTCGCGGCTCGTCGTCATCGGGCCCGGTGCCCTCGCCGCCCCAGCGCTCGACGACGCCGCGGGTCCCCAACTGGAGGAGGCGGCGACCGGATCGGTGGAACTCACGCGGGCGCTCGCGGCCTTCTACGAGTCCGTCCACGTCTGGGACCGCGCCGAGCTCAGCCTTGGCAGGGCCCAGCAGCTCTTCCTCGGTGATGCCAGCGGCGCCGGCGGGGCGATCGTGCTCCGGGACCGGCCGACGGCCGACGGCGGCGCGATCGCGACCTTCGCGGTCAGCTACACGCAGGCGCGCACGGACGACCCCGCGGACGTGCTGCTCGGCTACGACACCTCGCTCCCGCCCGCGGAGCAGCAGGCCGCGGTGGCCACGATGATCGCGATGCTGGTGCACCAGTACCCCATCCAGCTGGAGGTCGACGACGCCATGGAGGCCCTCGTCGCCGTCGTCGAGCCCCTGCTCGCTACAGGCGCAGCGCAGCTCGCCGGACCCGAGACGCTGGTCGTCGCGACCGCCTGACCGGGGCGTCAGCCCCGGCTGTGCCTCCCGGCCTTCTTGTCGGCCACATCGGCGGCGTCGCGCTCTGCCTCGGTCATCGCGCCGCCACCGAGGTGCGCCGGCATCCACCAGGCGCCCGCTGCGGGCGTGACCGGGAAGTCGGCGATGCAGGTCTCGATGCCGTCCTGCAGTTCCCGCCGCAGCCGCTCGGTCTCCTCGGCCACGTCGACGCCGGGCGAATGGTGGATGGGCGGGCCGATGTGCAGGCGGATCGGTGACCGCCAGGCGCGCTTGAGCGAGAAGCCGTGCCCGCGGGTCAGCAGTCGGTGCGCACCCCAGACGCTGATCGGGATCACGGGTACGCCCGCCTCCGCGGCGAGCCGCACAGGACCGGTCTTCAGGGCCCGGACGGTGTAGCTCCGGGAGACGCCGGCCTCCGGCAGGATCGCGACGTACTCACCGGCGCGCAGCTTCGCCAGCGCGTCGTCGTACGCCTCCGCTCCCGCCGTGCGGTCCGTGATGACGTGCCCGAGCCCGTGCACGAACGGACTCACGAACCAGTGCTCCGCGGCGCGCCTGGAGATCATGTACCGCGCCTGGATGCGCGCATGGTTCCACAGGACCAGTTCGGCGAACGCGAAGTCGAGGTAGCCGAAGTGCGTGATGGCGACGACCGCGCCGTGACCCGGGACCGCGCGGCGTGAGCGCCCGTTCAGCGGGTCCGAGGCGGGCAGGTTCTCGGTTCCCGTGACCTTGACGGGCAGGCGGAGCGCCGTGAACACGGACTTGCCCGCGTACACCACTGCCCGGTACATGCGGTCACTCTGCCGCGGCTTCCATCCCATGCTCAGATCCCTCTTCCGGCCTTCGGCGGGAGCGGGAAGAACCCGCTCGTGCTCTCGATGTACTCTTTGTACCCCGGCCGGGCGGACATACGCTTCTCCGTCAGCGGTTTCCCGGTCTTGTTGGCGAGGGCCCAGTACATCAGCGCGGGGGACAGAACGGTCAGGACTCCCGGCCAGGAGTCGGCCGCGACGAGGAACAGACCCGTCCACACCATCGCGTCGCCGAAATAGTTGGGATGGCGTGTGTAGCGCCAGAGGCCGGTGTCGAGCACCGTCCCCCGACGGGCGGGATCGTTCTTGAAGGACGCGAGCTGCTGGTCGCCGACGCTCTCGAAGAACAGTCCCACCGCCCAGACGGCCGCTCCGATCCATGCCAGCGGCCCGAGGGCGCCGGTGCTGACCATGGCGACCTGGATGGGCAGCGAGACGAAGAGCATGACCCCGGCCTGGGGCAGGTAGACCTTCCGCAGCGCGAGGACGGCTGCCGAGCCGGGGGGATCTGCAAGCATCTCCTCGTAGCGCGGATCCTCCTCGCCGCCGCGGGCCCGCCAGGCGATGAACCCGGCCAGCCGGAGGCCCCAGGCGGCGACGAGGACGAGCATGAGGACGCGCCGGCCGTCGTCGCCCTCGCCGGCAGAGGCCAGGAAGGTGATGACCGCCACGACCACGAAGCCGAGGCCCCAGGTCACGTCGATGACCGAGTGCCGCCTCTGCACCGTGGCCACGGCGAAGGTCAGGGCCATCAGCACGGCGACCCCCGCGATCGAGAGCAGCAGGCCGACAAGGAACGCGGACAGGGGGAAGACGGTCATGGGCACCTTCGATGGGTCGTGGCGGGGTTGTCGCGGGAGTTGTCGCGGGAGTGGTCGCGGGGTGGCAGGGGCAGCCGGGGAAGCGAAGCCGTTGTCACGCGGTCAGGCGGTCCTACCGGGGGGTCGGGCGGTCACGCCGTCACGCCGAGGGGGTCGGAGGATCGGTACAGCAGGTCCGAGCGCCCGAGGACGGCGGGGGCGACGGCTGCTCCCGTGTCCCCGGCGAAGCGCCGGAGGAGGAAGGAGGTGCTGAGGCCGTGCCAGACGGGCACGGTCCGGAACATGAAGTGGCCGGCGCCGAGCATCCGCACGTAGTGGACGTCCTCGGCGACGCCCACCGCGCGCCGAGCGAAGGAGAGCGAGGACGTCGGGCTGGTCCACCGGTCCGTGTCCCCGTGCATGATGAGGACGTCCCGACCCCGCACCGGTTCCACCGGACTGGCGGGTTCGAGCCAGGGAGCCAGGGCTGCGACGGCGCGCACCTGTGGATGGTCCGCGGCGTAGAGCGCGGTGAGGCCGCCCATGGAGTGGCCGAGGAGGTAGACCGGCAGCGAGGGATACTCGGCCGCGATGCGCGCGAGGGCCCAGCGTGCGTCCTTCAGGGCGGACCGGTCGGCGCCGTTCCAGCCGCGTACCCGGTTGCGGAGGGTCCATACCGCGAGTCCGTGCCTCCCGCCGTCGGCGGCGAGGCGCGCCGCGAAGGGGCGCATCCGCAGCGGACTGAGGTGCTGGGGCTGCACCGCGTCGAAGCTGCTGGCCCTGCCCCCGTGGAGGACCAGCGCAACCCCGCGCACGTCGGAGTCCGCGCCGCCGGTGGAGACCACGGGGTCCCTGTCCCTCGCGGGGAGTGATGCCTGCGCTGCCACGTTCCGTCCTCTCAGACCCCGGAGGGTTGTCCTCGTGCCGTCGGTCCTGCGGTGGTATCCGGGACAGCCTGCACCGTCCCGGGGCTCCCCGGCGCTGCCGTCCCAGCCTCGCACGTTCTCCTGCGTAGAATCCGTACGGGCCGCAGCGCGACGCCGTCGTGCCTCGGGAATACTCGCACCATCCAGCCGTACCGACCAGCCGGAGGAGTTCCGTGGGCCACAGCCACCCGCACGCCACGAGCGCCACGGGGAGTTCGGAGCCGTCCGCATCCGCGATTGCCACCCGTCGCCGCGCAACCCTCCTGCTCGCGGCCATCCTCGTGCCCATCGGCGTGCTGACCCTCGTCGCGATGGTGCTGCTCTGGCCGAGCGGAGACCGCGGCTCCCTGACCGTCGCCGATCCGTACGCCACGGCCGACGGCGTCAGCTTCGACCGCGGCACCGTCCGCGAGGTCGCCGAGGCGGACTGCCCGTCCTCCCAGCCGACCGTCGACGCCGGCGGGACGGCCCTCACCTGCACCGTCGCCTACACGCAACCCGCCAGCGGCGGTGACCTGATCCCGGTCGAGGTCACACCGGAACTGGCGAGGACGGACGCCGTCGAAGCCGGTGACGAGATCCGGTACCTGGACCTGTCCGAGGTCATGCAGGGCGGTGCCGCGCCCTACGTCTTCGTGGACTTCGTCCGGTCGGTCCCCATCGTCGCGCTCGCGGTGCTCTACGCCGTCGTCGTGATCGCGGTCGCCCGCTGGCGGGGGCTGCGGGCCATCGTCGGCCTGGTGGGAGCCCTCGTGATCCTCGCGCAGTTCATCCTGCCCGGCCTCCTCGAGGGGGCGCCCCCGCTGCTGCTCGGGCTCGTGGGCTCGGTGGCGATCATGTACGGCGTCCTGTACTTCGCGCACGGGTTCTCGGCGCGGACCTCCACCGCGCTCCTCGGGACCGTCTTCGGGCTGGCGGTGACGGCGCTGCTCGCCGCATGGGCCACGGATGCCGCACACCTCACGGGGGTCGGGGACGAGAACGCCTACACGCTGGTCAACGCCTCGGCGGACCTGTCCATCTCGTCGATCATCCTGTGCGGCCTCATCATCTCCGGCCTCGGTGTACTCAACGACGTCACGATCACGCAGTCGTCCTCGGTCTGGGAACTGCACGAGCTGGCGCCGGACACCTCCGGCCGCCGCCTCTTCGCCTCCGCGATGCGGATCGGCCGTGACCACATCGCCTCGACCGTCTACACGATCGCCTTCGCCTATGCCGGGGCGGCCTTGCCCATCCTGATCCTCGTCTCCCTCTACGACCGCCCGCTCCTCGACACCCTCACGAGCGGCGAGCTCGCCGAGGAGGTGGTGCGGACCCTCGTCGGGTCAATCGGGCTCGTGCTCGCCATCCCGCTCACCACCCTGATCGCGGTGCTCGTGGTCAAGGCTGTCGGGCCCAGGGCAGCCCGCGGGCGCGGCGAAGGGCGTGACGGCGGAGGGCTCGACGACGACCCGACCGGCCGCACTCCCGACGGCGTCCGGCACGAAGGCGCCCGCCCCGCTGGCGACTCCGACCACGACACCCGGCATCACGGCGGGGTGATGCCTGCCGCCCCCGTCGCCGAGGGAGCGGGGACACTTGCGCCCGGCCAACGGCTCGTGGCGCTCGGCGAACGCCGCGCCCGCGGCACGCGTCAGGCGGACGAACCGGACCAGGCGAGAGAGGGAGCGGAATGACGCGGGGCTGGCGCAAGGCTTCGGCCGCGAAGCGGGGGTCCGCGCTCCCGGAGGTCCGGCCGGTGCCGGATCCCGGATTTGCGGGCCCTTGCGACAATGGAGGGGTGACTGCAGTTTCCACCCGCCCCGCCCCCTCCGGTGCCCGCTCCTCGGATGAGCCGGCCGCCGCGCCGCACGAGCCGGCAGACGCCGCCCTGAGACTCGACCTCCCGCCCCTGACCCTCGGGAACATCACGGTGGACACACCCGTGATCCTCGCCCCCATGGCCGGCATCACCAACAAGGCGTTCCGCCGGCTGTGCCGCGAGTACGGCGGCGGTCTCTACGTCTCCGAGATGGTGACCTCCCGGGCGCTCGTCGAGCGCAGCCCCGAGTCGATGCGCATCATCTCCCACGACGACGACGAGAAGGTGCGCTCGGTGCAGCTGTACGGCGTCGACCCGAAGACCGTCGGGGCGGCCGTGCGCCTCCTCGTGGAGGAGGACCGCGCCGACCACATCGACCTCAACTTCGGCTGCCCGGTCCCGAAGGTCACCCGCAAGGGCGGGGGAGCGGCGCTTCCCTGGAAGCTCGATCTCTTCACGGGGATCGTGCAGACCGCGGTCCGCGAGGCGTCGAAGGGTGACGTGCCCTTGACCATCAAGATGCGCAAGGGCATCGACGAGGACCACCTGACGTTCCGCGAGGCGGGGAAGATCGCCCGCGATTGCGGCGTGGCCGCCGTCGCCCTGCACGGACGCACCGCGTCCCAGTTCTACTCGGGGCAGGCGGACTGGAACGCCATCGCCGAACTGCGGGAGGCCCTTCCGGACATCCCCGTCCTCGGGAACGGCGACATCTGGAGCGCCGAGGACGCCGTGCGCATGGTGCGGCAGACCGGTGTCGACGGCGTCGTCATCGGTCGCGGGTGCCAGGGCAGGCCCTGGCTGTTCGGGGACCTCATGAACGCCTTCGAGGGCAGTCCCACCCGGCACCGTCCCGGCCTCGGCCAGGTCGCGGAAACGGTGTACCGGCACGCCGAACTCCTCGTCGAGACGTTCGGCAGCGAGATGATGGGCCTACGGGACATCCGCAAGCACATGGCCTGGTACTTCAAGGGGTACGTGGTGGGCGGGGACCTGCGGGCCAGGCTCGCCACCGTGCCCACCCTCGAGGTGCTGCGCGGCCTCCTCGCCGAACTGGACCACGACTCGCCCTATCCGGGACAGGACGCGGAGGGACCGCGCGGCCGTGCCGGATCGCCGAAGAGGACCGCCCTGCCCGAGCACTGGCTCGAGGGCCGCGTGCTCAACGCGGCGCAGCAGGCTGACATCGCGGCCGCCGAGCTCGACGTCTCCGGCGGCTGACCGGTCCTCCCCATGCGCCGATCCCGCGGGCGTCCTCCGAGTCATTGCGCTAGAAAGGCATCATGAGCTTCACCGAACCGGCCTCCACCACCGGCTACACCGCCGCGGACACCGCGCGGTGGGTCGAGGAGCCGCCGAAGAGCTCCCACCGCACCGACTTCGAACGTGACCGGGCCCGTGTGCTGCACTCCTCCGCGCTCCGCCGGCTGGGTGCGAAGACGCAGGTCGTCGCGCCCGACACGGACGACTTCGTCCGCACGCGCCTCACCCACTCCCTCGAGGTGGCGCAGGTGGGCAGGGAACTGGGGCGGACCCTCGGCTGCGACCCGGACATCGTGGACACCGCCTGCCTCGCGCACGATCTCGGCCACCCGCCCTTCGGCCACAACGGCGAGTCGGCGCTGAACGACATCGCACACGGCATCGGCGGCTTCGAGGGCAACGCCCAGACGCTGCGCCTGCTCACCCGGCTCGAGCCCAAGGTCCTGCAGGCCGACGGCGGTCCCGCCGGCCTGAACCTCACCCGCGCAAGCCTCGACGCGGCGTGCAAGTACCCCTGGACCGTGGCCTCCGCCCCCGTCATCGACGGCCGGCGCACCACCAAGTTCGGCGCGTACGACGACGACCTCCCGGTCTTCGACTGGCTCCGGGCGGGTGCCCCCGAGGGGCGCTCGTGCGTCGAGGCGCAGGTGATGGATCTCGCGGACGACATCTCCTACTCGGTGCACGACGTCGAGGACGCGATCGTCGCCGGGCACCTGCAGCTGAGGTGGATGGACAGCGCGGACGCCCGGGCCCGCGTGGTCGGCTATACGCAGCAGTGGTACCTGCCCGGCAGTGATCCTGCCGCCGTCGACGCCGCGCTCTCCCGCCTCGAGCGGACCCCCGTGTGGGTGCGGGAGGCCGACGGCACGCGGCGCTCCATGGCCGCGCTGAAGAACATGACGAGCCAGCTGATCGGCCGCTTCTGCCTCAGCGCCATGCAGTCCACGCGCTCCATCTACGGACCTGACCCGCTGACGCGCTACAACGCGGAGATGGTGGTGCCCGAGGAGACCATCATGGAGATCGCGGTCATGAAGGGCCTCGCCACCACCTACGTCATGACCACGGATCATCGCCAGCCGCTGTACGAGCGGCAGCGGGAGATCCTCGCGTCCCTGGTCGCCCAGATCCACGCCGACGGCGACCGCTACCTCGAGCCCATGTTCGCCGCGGACTGGCGCGAGGCCCCTGATGACGAGGCCCGTCTCCGCGTCGTCATCGACCAGGTGGCATCGCTCACCGATGCCTCCGCCCTCGGGCTCCACGAGCGGATCGTCGGTCCCGTCCCCGCCCTCTGGTAGGAGCCGGTCCGAGTGTCGGTGGGGCAGGCATAAACTGAATGCCATGGCCGGACTCATCAAGCGTGAAGACATCGATGAGGTACGCCAGCGCACCGACATCAAGGAAGTCGTCGAGGCGTACGTGACCCTCAAATCGGCGGGGATCGGCTCATGGAAGGGGCTCTGTCCGTTCCATGACGAGCGGTCGCCCTCGTTCCACGTCCGGCCGCAGATGGGGTCCTACCACTGCTTCGGCTGCGGCGAGGGTGGTGACGTCATCTCCTTCGTGCAGAAGCAGGACCACACCTCGTTCAGCGAGACCGTCGAGAAGCTCGCCGCCCGGATCGGCTACGAGCTGCACTACGAGGACGGCGGGACGGGACCGCGCCGCGAGGACGTCGGCAAGCGCCGGCGTCTCCTCGACGCCCACAAGGTCGCCGCCGAGTTCTACCGTGAGCAGCTGCTCACCCAGGGTGCGGCGACGGCCCGCCAGTTCCTGCAGGAACGCGGCTTCGACCGCGAGGCCGCCGCCCACTTCGGTGTCGGCTACGCACCCCAGGGCTGGGACTCGCTGCTGAACCACCTGACGGGCCGCGGCTTCACCCTCGACGAACTCAAGCTCACCGGCATGTTCAGCGCGTCGTCGAGCAACGCCGGGCGCTTCTACGACCGTTTCCGCGGCCGCCTCATCTGGCCCATCCGGGACATCACCGGGGACACCGTCGGCTTCGGGGCACGGAAGCTCTACGAGGACGACCAGGGGCCCAAGTACCTCAACACCCCCGAGACCTCCCTCTACAAGAAGTCGCAGGTGCTCTACGGCATCGACCTCGCCAAGAAGGAGATCGCGAAGAACCGGCAGCTCGTCGTCGTCGAGGGATACACCGACGTGATGGCCTGCCACCTCGCAGGTGTCGGGACCGCCGTCGCGACCTGCGGCACCGCCTTCGGCACGGACCACATCAAGATCGCCCGCAGGCTGCTGTCCGACGACGGCACGGGCGGTGAGGTGGTGTTCACCTTCGACGGGGACGCCGCCGGCCAGAAGGCGGCCCTCCGCGCCTTCGAGGAGGACCAGCGGTTCACCGCCCAGACCTACGTGGCCGTGGAGGCCTTCGGCGCGGATCCCTGCGAGCTGCGGCAGACCCGGGGTGACGACGCCGTGCGCGCGTTGATCGCGGATCGCCGTCCGCTGTTCGAGTTCGCGATCAAGGCCTCCTTCGATGCGTTCGACCTGTCCTCCGGCGAGGGGCAGGTGAAGGCTCTGCGGCACGCCGCGCCGATCGTCGCGCAGATCCGCGACGTCTCCCTCAGGTCGACCTACACCCGCGAGCTGTCCCGCTGGCTCGGCATGCAGTACGTGGGAGAGGACCAGGTGGCCCGGGCGGTCTCGTCCGCTGCGCGGCGCGAGACGGGTGGGCCCGGTGCCCCCGCGTCCGGCGACCGGCAGGGACGGTTCGGACAGCAACCCGGCGAGCAGGCTCGGCCGGGGAACACCCCGGCCGGTCAGGGCTCGCAGGCCGGCACCGATGTGGAGGAGCCCTACTACGCGCGACCGGATCCCCGCGACCCCATCGCGCGGATGGAACGCGAGGCGCTCGAGGTGGTCCTGCAGCAGCCCACCCTCCTCACCGCCACCCAGTGGGAGAGCTTCTCCACGTCCCGCTTCAGCGTTCCCGTCTACGAGGCACTGCACACGGCCGTGATCGCGGCCGGAGCGGCGGGCACGGAACTGTCCCGCTGGGTGGAGTCGGTGCGGGAGGGTGTACCCGATGTCCTCCGTCCGCTGGTCAGCGAGCTGGCCGTCCGGCCGCTGCCGGCGAAGGACGCCGAGGCGATGGTGCTGTACTGCCGCGACATCCTCAACCGGCTGACCGAGTTGCGCATCACGCAGCAGAAGGCCGACAAGCTCGGGCAGCTCCAGCGCATGGATCCGGCGGCGGATCCCACGCTCTACAACCAGCTCCAGCGCGACCTGATGGAGCTCGAGATGCAGCGCAGACTCCTCCGCGAGGAGTGAGCGCGGGCCGATTTCACATCCCCCCGGCAGGTATGTAGAGTTGTACCTGCGCATTCCTCCGTAGCTCAATTGGCAGAGCATTCGACTGTTAATCGAAGGGTTACTGGTTCAAGTCCAGTCGGAGGAGCAACAGGGCCCCTGACCAGTGGAAACACCGGTCGGGGGCCTTTTCCATGCCCTGCCGCAGCGGCTTTGGCAGAGCATTCGACTGTTAATCGAAGGGTTACTGGTTCAAGTCCAGTCGGAGGAGCAACAGGGCCCCTGACCAGTGGAAACACCGGTCGGGGGCCTTTTCCATGCCCTGCCGCAGCGGCTTCGGGGGCCGCGCTCATCCCACGGGAGAGGTGTCCCGGGGAAGAGCTGTCAGGGGCCGGGCGTAGTCTGTGCGCATGGACACTGACGGCACGCAGGGCACAGACGGCAAGCTCATCCTGGTCACCGGAGCCACGGGGTACATCGGCGGCCGGCTGGTCACCAAACTCGTGGCCGACGGTCGCAGGGTGCGGGTCATCGTCCGGTCCCCGCAGAAGCTGAAGGACGTCCCCTGGGCAGGCTCCGTGGACATCGTGCAGGGTGACCTGCAGGACGAGAAGACCATGCGCACCGTGACGCAGGGTGTCGACACGCTGTACTACCTCGTCCACTCGATGGGTTCGGGCAGGGACTTCGACAAGCGGGAGTCCGCCATCGCCGCGACGGTCTCCGAGGCCGCCACGGCCGCGGGCGTCCGTCGGATCGTGTACCTCGGCGGGCTGCACCCCGAAGGGGTGGAGCTCTCCACCCACATGCGGTCGCGCACGCAGGTGGGGAAGATCCTCCTCGACTCCGGAACGCCCACCATCGCCTTCCAGGCCGGCGTCGTCATCGGCTCCGGCTCGGCCTCCTTCGAGATGATCCGGCACCTGTCGGACGTCCTTCCGGTCATGCCCGCCCCGAAGTGGGTCCTGAACCACATCGAACCCATCGCGGTGCGGGACGTCATCCACTACCTCGTCGGCGCACTCGATCTGCCGGACGCGCTCAACAGGACCTTCGACATCGGGTCGAGGGAGGTCCTCACCTATGCCGAGATGATGAACCAGTACGCGGAGGCGGCGGGCCTGCCCCGCCGGAAGATCCTGGCCCTGCCGGTCCTCACACCGCGCCTCGCCGGCCACTGGGTCAACCTGGTCACGCCGATCCCGCGCGCCATGGCCATGCCGCTCATCGAATCGCTGCAGCACGACGCCGTCACCGCCGAGCACGGGATCGACGAGTTCATCCCCGCTCCGGAGGGCGGCCTCACAGGCTACCGCCGCTCCGTGGACCTCGCCCTCGGGAAGATGCGCGGGGGAGAGGTGGAGACCAGCTGGGCCGGGGCGTCCCAGATCGACACCGAGGCCGATCCGCTGCCGTCGGACCCGCAGTGGGCGGGCCACACCGTCTTCACCGACGTCCAGACCTACAGCTCCACGGCATCCCCGCAGAAGCTGTGGAGCGTCGTCGAGGGCATCGGTGGCGAGAACGGCTGGTACTCCTGGCCCGTCGGCTGGGCAGCGCGCGGCTGGATGGACAAACTGGCCGGTGGAGTGGGCCTGCGCCGCGGGCGTCGCGATGCGAAGGAATTGCTCACCGGCGAGGCCCTGGACTTCTGGCGTGTCGAGGAGCTCGTGCGGGGCGAGCGGCTCAGGCTGCGCGCCGAGATGAAGGTGCCGGGTCGTGCCTGGCTCGAGTTCAGGGTGGAGCCGGACGGCTCCGGCAGTGCCTATTACCAGCGGGCCGTGTTCTTCCCGCAGGGCCTCTCCGGCCGGCTGTACTGGCTCGCGGTTCTGCCCTTCCACGGCTTCATCTTCACGTCCATGGCCCGCAACATCGCGAAGACCGCGGAGGCGCTACCCAGCGAGGCGGAGCCCACGGCATCGGAGCAGGCCGCCGCCTGAGTCGGCGCCGGTTCCCCGGTGCCTATGCCCAGGGCACGGGTGCCAGGCACGGGTGCCGGTGCCGGTTCTGGTCCTAGTGCAGCGCAGGCACCGTCCGCGGGCGGACGACCGACCAGAGGAACACCATCGCCGCGGCGATGCACGAGGCCATGACCAGCGCCATCGGTGTCGCGGACTCGATGCCCTCCCCGAGGAGCCCGACGAGCGGCGACACGATTCCCGCCAGCCCGAACGTGACGGCCCCGAGGAGTGACGCCGCCGTCCCGGCCTGGGCGCCGTTGTTGATCAGCGCGAGGACCTGCACGCAGGGGAAGATGAAGCCCGTCGCCATGATGTAGAACCACAGCGGCAGTGCGGTGCCCCAGAAGCCGAGTCCCAGCTGGTCGAACGCGATCATGAGCAGCGCCATGCTGAGCTGCACGACCGTCGCCCCGGCGATCACCCACTGCGGGCCGACGCGCCTCAGCATGCGGGAGCTGATCTGCACCCCCGCGACGATGCCCAGCGAATTGATGGCGAAGAGCAGGCCGTACTGCTGCTCGTTCAGCCCGTAGGGACCCTGGAAGAGGAAGGGGGAGGCGGACAGGTAGGAGAACAGACCGGAGAAGTTCATGCCACCCACGAGCAGGATGCCGATGAAGATCCTGTCCCTCAGGACGACCCTGTAGCGCTCGACCACCGTCAGTCCGGAGCGCCGCCGGCTCTCCTTCGGAAGGGTCTCGATGATGAACAGCGAGACGGCGACGATCACGAGCACGCCGTAGGCCGCGAGGAACCAGAAGATCCCCGGCCACGGGAACAGCAGGAGCAGCTGGGAGCCGATGACCGGCGCGAAGATCGGCGCCATGCCGTTGACCAGCGCCATGTAGGAGAGCATCCGCACGAGGGTGTAGCCGCCGAAGAGGTCACGCACCATCGCCATGGCCACCACGCCGCCGCCCGCAGCGCCGACACCCTGCAGCACGCGGAAGAGCATGAGCATCGTGATGTCCTCGGAGGACGCCGCTCCGATCGAGGCGCCGACGTGCAGTGCGGTGGCCAGGATGAGGGGCAGGCGGCGGCCGATCTTGTCGCTGAGCGGCCCGACGAGCAGCTGTCCGCCCGCGAAGCCGAGGATCGTTCCCGTCAGGGTCAGCTGCACCGCTGCCTCCGGCACGCCGAAGTCCGACTGCAGCGCGGGGAACGCCGGGAGGTAGAGGTCGATCGTGAAGGGACCGAGTGCCGTCAACGTGCCGAGGATGAAGACGTAGATGATCTTCTCGCGCCGGGACAAGGTGTCGCCGGGATGGGTGGTGGTGCTCACAGTGCTGCCTAACGGGAGGGTCGGTACCGGCGGGGGGACGCGGGACGTGACGGTGACGGGTCGGGTGGAGCGCGGACGGAGCGACGACTGCGGCGGCCCGGCGACGACGGCGGAGCGGCTCGAGCCCCAGGACCGACGACCCGGACGACGGGAAGATGGTTGCTGGGGCGAATCAATACCCCTCCATCCTAGGACCGTCGTCAACCTGGTGGGGAGTGCTGCACCACCGGCGCGTTGTACCCGTTCGCTAAGCATGCTTGTGGTTGACGTAGGGTGATCAGACACCGAACGAGCAGGGAGATACGACCATGAGCGAGAACGATGCGGGAGTGCAGGCGGAGCAGTCACCGAAGCACATGGCGAGGGTCATCGGCATCACTGTCGCCGCTGCCGTGGGAGGACTCCTGTTCGGCTTCGACACCGCGGTCATCAACGGGGCGGTCGACTCCATTCAGGCCGACTTCGGCTTGAGCGCGAGCGTCCTCGGCTTCACGGTCGCCATTACGCTCCTCGGCTGCGCGGCGGGCGCCTGGTTCGCCGGAGGGCTCGCCGACCGCTGGGGCCGCAAGAAGGTCATGGTCGCCGCGGCCCTCCTGTTCGCGGTCAATTCGGTGGGGTCGGCGTATGCCTTCTCCGAATGGGACCTGATGGCGTGGCGCCTGGTCGGCGGCCTCGCCATCGGCATCGCCTCGGTGATCGTCCCCGGCTACATCGCCGAGATAGCGCCGTCGAAGTGGCGCGGGGGACTCGCCTCCGTGCAGCAGCTCGCGATCACGGTCGGCATCTTCGCCGCACTGCTGTCCGATGCCTCACTCGCGAGCGCCGCCGGTGGCGCGGGGGAGGAATTCTGGTGGGGGCTGTCGGCATGGCGCTGGATGCTGCTGGTCGGCGTCGTCCCGGCGGTCGTCTACGGGGTCCTGGCACTGATCATCCCCGAGTCCCCGCAGTTCCTCATCCGGGCCGGACGCGACGACGAGGCCGCCCGGGTGCTCTCCCGCGTCGCCGGGGTCCGGGACACTGCGGGCAAGATCACCTCCATCCGGGAGAGCTTCCAGCGCGAGGACCGTGCTAGCTACCGCGACCTGCGCGGGCCGGCTCTCGGACTGCAACCCATTCTCTGGGTCGGCATGACCATCGCAGCGCTCCAGCAACTGGTCGGCATCAACGCGATCTTCTACTACTCCACGACGCTCTGGAAGTCCGTGGGCTTCAGTGAGAGCGATTCCTTCACGACGTCGGTCATCACCTCCGTCATCAATGTCGCCATGACCTTCGTCGCCATCTTCTTCGTCGACCGTATCGGGCGCAGGAAGCTCCTGCTCATCGGGTCGGTCGGCA
This sequence comes from Arthrobacter sp. CP30, assembly GCF_053470025.1. Lineage (NCBI taxonomy): Bacteria > Bacillati > Actinomycetota > Actinomycetes > Micrococcales > Micrococcaceae > Arthrobacter > Arthrobacter sp. CP30. The sequence continues at coordinate 129,859 of NZ_JBQEMM010000007.1, read as the reverse complement.
TGGCGATCGGCCTGCTCGCAGCAACCCTCGCCTTCTTCCAGGCGGAGGGGACCGGGGAGGACATCGCGCTGCCGGGCGCCTGGGGGCCGATCGCCCTCGTCGGGGCGAACCTCTTCGTGATCTTCTTCGCCGCCACCTGGGGTCCGGTGATGTGGGTGACGCTCGGTGAGATGTTCCCGAACCGGATCCGGTCCATCGCGCTCGGAGTCGCCACGATGGTCAACTGGGTCTTCAACTTCATCGTCACCCTGACCTTCCCGTGGGTGAGCGAGAATCTCGGACTGTGGACCATGTACGCGGCGTTCACCGTCTTCGCCGTGCTGTCCTTCGTCTTCGTCCGCACCCGTCTTCCCGAGTTCGCGGGCAAGGACCTCGAGGACAACGCGGAGCTCGCGTCCACCTCGTGACGCACTACCTCATCGGGGCGGCACGGGGTCCCCTTGCCCGCGCGTCCGTCGAAGCGGAACCATGGCAACGGCCCGATGGTAATTTTGATTCAGCCAATGTCCAGCACACAACCTACGAATGGAGGCAGGGCCTATGAACAGCTCGGCCAGTACGCGCGGCAAGCGGTCCACGGGCTCGCTCTCGCTCTTCGGTCTCATCAAGCTCCTGGCACGCCTGACACCGCGGCAGGTCAGTGACGAGGTCTCGATCGCCCTGCAGCAGATGAAGCAGAAGGGCATCAAGGCAGGGATCGCCGCCGCTTTCCTGGTCGTCGCGCTCGTCTTCGTGCTGTTCTTCGCCGTCGCGCTCGTGGTGGCCGCCATCATGGGCCTCGCCGAGGTCATGCCCGCCTGGTTGGCCGCTCTCCTGGTCGCCGCCCTCTTCCTGGTGATCGGGGGCGTCCTGGCCCTGATCGGCGTCTCCCGGCTCAAGAAGCAGCTTCCGCTGATCCCCGAGGACGCGATCCGCGGGATCCGCCACGACCTCGGCGTCCTCAAGGAGGGCCGGAGCTTCGATCCCGCCACGCTGGACGTCAAGAAGCCGAAGGAGGACAAGGCGGAGAAGGACCGCAAGGACGAGGCGAAGGACGCCAAGCCCAAGGAGCCGGCGCCGTCCTACGAGGAACTGCGCGGCCGCTCGGGTGAACGCCGGACGCACATCGCCGACGCTAGGGACTCACTCGGCGCCCGCGTCGACGTCAAGGCACGCCTGAACGGGGCGAAGCACCGCTCGGACAAGGGTGGATCGACCACCGGCGCCGCATCCGGCGGGTCCGGTAGCGGGCGCGTCGCCGCCGTCGCCGTGCGCCGCGACGTCCCGCACAACACGACGCTCGCGGATCGCTGGAAGCCGCTGAGCGTCCTCGCGGGTTCCGTCGCCGCGATGCTCGTCCTGTTGCGCCGGCTGCTCAGCAGGTAGCGAGAGCCCACCAGCGCTCCGGCTCCACCCCGGCGGCCCCTCACCCCCGACGACCCGCTGCAGTCCGCGGACGTCACGGGGGAGGGGCCGCTTCCTGTGCATAATGGGAGGGGAGGCACGGGTGATGAGATTGATCGGCGCGGGCGCACAGCCCGGCAGCGAGGGCGTGGCGCTGTCGACGGCGTGGACCCTGCCGAACCTCATCACGGTGGTGCGGTTCCTCGGAGTCCCCCTGTTCGTCTGGTTCATCTCGGAGCAGCGTTTCGGAGCCGCGGTGATCACCCTGGTGGTCATGGGTGGCACGGACTGGGTGGACGGCTACGTGGCCCGGCGACTGAACCAGGTGTCGGTGATCGGCACCTGGCTCGATCCCGTGGCGGATCGCACAGCGCTCATCGTCGTCGCGGTGACCTTCGTGATCGCCGGCATCGCGCCGGCCTGGCTCGTCTGGACCATCGTGATCCCGGACGTCATCATCATCGTCAACGCGCTGATCCTCTTCCGCGGTCCCCTGCACCTGCCGGTCCTCACCGTCGGGAAGATCCGGACGGCACTGCTGCTGGTGGGTGCGCCGCTACTGCTGCTCCACCACGTCGAGGGTTTCGGTCAGGAGTGGCTCCTCGTGGTCGCGCAGGGGCTGCTCGCCGCAGGCTGCGTCCTGCACCTGATCGCGTTCTACGCCTACTTCACGGCGGCTCACCGCAAGTACCGGCTGGAGCAGGCCGAGCAGCAGTCGTGCCCCTCCTAGCCATCGGGCTCGCCCTGCTGGGCGCTGTCTTCCTCGCGTTCGGAGCGCAGCGCCAGGGCAGCGCCGTCCGTGCGAACACGGGCGGGCTGTCACTGAGCAGTTCCGGGCTCCTGCGGCTGCTCACCAACCGGCGCTGGATCTTCGGGCTCCTCCTGCTCGGTGCCGGCACGTCCCTCAATGTCGTCGCGCTGACGCTCGCGAGCCTGACGGTCGTGCAGCCCATCGGGGCGATCGCGCTCGTGATCACCACCGTCGTCAACTCGCGGGACCAGGGCATCCGCATCAACCGGCCGACCGTCGCAGCCATCACGGCCTGCGTCACCGGCAGCGCCCTGTTCGTGATCCTCGCCGTGAACGTGACGCGCGAGAACCACTCCGTCGATCCGGCGCAGGAACTCTCCGTCGTGCTCCTGCTGGGGGCGGCGGTCGCGGTGTTCGGATCGCTCGCCGTCGTCGGACGGCACCGGCTCAACGCCTTCGCCTACATCCTCGGCGCCGGGGTGCTGTTCGGTTTCGTCGCGGTCCTCACCAAGCTGGTCGCCGGGCATCTGCTCGATCCGAACGGGCGCTTCCTGCTCAACGTCCCGCCGCTGAGCCTGGTGGCGCTCATCGCGGCCGCAGCGCTGGGAGCCTGGTTCGTGCAGAGCGCCTACGCCACCGGACCCCCGGATCTCGTCATCGCCGGACTCACCGTGATCGACCCCATCGTCGGCATCGCCGTGGGCATCACGATCCTCGAGGAACTGCAGCCGGACGTGCGCACCGTCACCGCCCTGGGCATGGGCGCGGCGGCCCTCGTTGCTATTGTTGGGGTCGTCGCGCTGTCCCGCCACCACCCCGACGTGGTCAAGCGCCAGCGCTGACCCGAGAGAACCAGTTTCGACCAGCACACCGACGTAGGGGATCCACGCGTGAGTTACCAGGCCGACCACAAGCCTCTGACCATCCTGATCGCCGCGGACACCTATCCGCCCAACGTGAACGGTGCAGCGCAGTTCGGGTACCGGCTCGCGAAGGGGATGACGGGTCGAGGCCACTCCGTCCATGTCCTCGCACCGGGCGTCTCCAACGGCAGGAGCTACACGGAACCCGGTGGCGACTGGACCGTGCACCGTCTCCGCTCGCACAGCGTACCGACGCACGACTACTGGCGTATCTGCTACCCCTGGGAGATCAAGCGGGACATCAGCCTGCTGTTCGACCAGGTCCAGCCCGACGTCGTCCACATCCAGTGCCACTACATGGTGGGGGAGTACACCCTCTACGAGGCGGTGAAGCGCGGCATCCGCGTGGTGGCGACGAACCACTTCATGCCGGAGAACCTCAACCCGTTCCTGCCGTTCCCCGCGTGGCTCAAACGGGTCATCGCCAGGAACTCGTGGAAGGACATGGGCAAGGTGATGGGCAAGGCCGCCGCGGTCACCACCCCCACGCCCCTCGCGGCCAAGGCTATGCACGACCACGCCTTCCTGCGCGAGGTCCTGGCTGTCAGCAACGGCATCGACTCCGCTGCCTACGAGGTGCAGCCGGGGGAGACGGTCCAGCCGCACGAGGACCCCACGGTCCTGTTCGTCGGCAGGCTCGCCGAGGAGAAGCACGTCGACGTCCTCATCGATGCCCTCGCGAAGACGCCGCAGCACCTCCGCGTGCGGTTGGAGATCGTCGGTGGGGGCGAGGTCAAGCCCGCGCTCCAGGCGCAGGCTGCTCGCCTCGGGATCAGCGATCGCGTCACCTTCCGGGGACTGATCGACGACGACGAACTGCGCCTGAGCTACATCCGCGCATCGCTCTTCTGCCAGCCGGGCACAGCCGAGCTGCAGTCACTCGTCACGCTCGAGGCGATGTCCGCTTCCACCCCCGTGCTCCTCGCGAATGCGATGGCGTTGCCCCATCTGGTGTCCGACGGTGAGAACGGGTACCTGTTCACCCCCGGTGATTCCGATGAGTTGGGCCGCCGCATCACCGAGATCCTCGAAAAGTCGTCCGAGGACCAGCGGACGATGGGGGCGGCGAGCCGTGACCTCGTGCGCAGGCATGACATCACCACGACGCTCGAGACCTTCGAGGGCCTGTACTACGGCACCCTGTCGAGCGACCATCCCAGCGAGGCACAACGCGCCGCCGCGGGATCCTGACCGGCGTCGCACCGGGACGGCTACCGCTGTCTGTCTACAATGGGAGCCGCGACCGGGGTCCGGAGACGGCCCGACGGTCGCCACCAGGGGTGGACCGCCCCAGGGGGCTGTAGCTCAGCTGGTTAGAGCAGCGGACTCATAATCCGTTTGTCCTGGGTTCAAGCCCCAGCAGCCCTACGCATCGTCGGAGTGATCGGCGACCCTGACCCGAATGCGCCATCTCCGCGGAGGTGGCGCATTCTGCGTTGCGACGCCTCTTCCCGCCCTCGGATCCTTGCCTCAGGGGTGCTGCCTCCACTGGCGCCCTATGTTACTGGCGGGTAACATAGGGCTCGAGCGCAGCACGCGCCCACCACGCGGACAGCATGGTCGAGTGAGAGTGCCGGTCGCCGCCGACCGGAGTGAGGCGAATACCATGAGCAAGACGTCGATCGACATCAACAACCTGCCCTATGCGGACGGCGACTTCTACGCGTTCGAGGAGCTGCTGTCCGACAAGGAGCGCTCCCGGCTCGAGGAGATCCGGTCCTGGTTGACCGCCGAAGTCCGGCCGCACGCGGTGGAGTGGTGGAACCAGGGCTCCTTCCCCCAGCAGCTCATCCCGAAGATCGCCGAACTGGATCCCGTGAGCCCGGTGTACCGGCAGGGCTACTCCAACCTCTTCGCCGGGATCACCCACGCCGAGTTCACCCGCGCGGACACCTCGATCGCCACGTTCCTCGGCGTGCACGACGGTCTGTTCACCGGATCCATCGAAGCCCTGGCGTCGAAGGAGCAGCAGGAGGAGTGGCTGCCCGACATCTACGCGCTGAAGAAGATCGGCGCCTTCGGCCTGACGGAACCGCTCGGTGGATCCGATGTCGCGGGAGGAACCCGGACCACGGCACGCCGGGACGGGAACTCGTGGGTCCTCAACGGCGCCAAGCGCTGGATCGGTAACGCGACCTTCTCCGACTGGGTGGTCATCTATGCCCGCGACGTCGCGGACAACCAGGTCAAGGGGTTCCTGGTCGACACGAAGACACCGGGCTTCTCCTCGACAAAGATCGAGAACAAGATCGCCCTGCGGATCGTCGAGAACGCGGATATCGTGCTGGACGACGTCGTCATCTCCGACGACTTCCACCTCAAGGGCGCGAACAGTTTCAGGGACACCAACAAGGTGCTCAAAGTGACGAGGCTCGCGGTCGGCTGGCAGGCCGTCGGCCAGCAACTCGCCGCGTTCGACGTCGCCCGCCGGTACGCCGTCGAGCGCGAGCAGTTCGGCCGGCCCATCGCCAGTTTCCAGCTCATCCAGCAGCAACTCGTGCAGATCCTCGGTAACGCGATGAGTTCGATGGGGATGATGGTGCGTCTGTCGCAGCTGGAGGATGCGGGTCAGGCGAAGGACGAGCAGTCGGCGCTGGCGAAGGCGTTCACCACCGCCCGCATGCGCGAGAGTGTCGCGGCCGGCCGGAACATCCTCGGCGGGAACGGGATCGTGGCCGACTACGAGATGGCGAAGATCTTCTCCGACGCCGAAGCCGTCTACTCCTACGAGGGCACGCAGGAGATTAACACTCTCGTGGTCGGCAGGTCCATCACGGGGATCGCCGCCTTCGTCTGACACGACGCCGGGTCAGCCGTCGAGCGGCAGGAGGACGGACGGGCGGCGGTCCGTGACGAAGGCGAGCGGATCGACGTACTCCTCCTCGACGCGGACTCCCCAGTGGAGGCACGGTCCGCCGCAGTGGCTCCGGACCGTGCTACCCGGGATCGCCGCGGACCGGCTCAGAACCACCGTGGCCACCACCTCGCCCACGCCCACCGCCTGACCCTCGACCAGGGTGGTGTTCACCGGTTCGAAGCTGCTCCTCCGGCCATCGCCATGGTCGATCGTCAGGACGCCGCGGTCCACCACCGTCCCCGCGAAGGCCACGACACCGTCCGCCGGACTGCGCACCTCGGCCGGCAGGCCGCGCGTCGACAGGTCCACACCCCGGTGTCCGGGCTTCCAGTTCTGCGAAGGTTTCTCGAAGGGTCGCAGCACGGCGGGTACCGGAACGAGGGGCCACGACCAGGCGGCGACGAACGGGTCCCGTCCGACGTTCGCGACCACTGGGACTGATCGCGCGGCCGACCCGACCGACGGGACCGATCGAGCGACGTGTGCACCTGCAGGCGGCGGGACGGCGGACCGGACCGACGCGAATCGGACGGCGGTTGACCCGACCGACGCGAATGGGACGGCGGTTGACCCGACCGACGCGAATGAGGGACCTGCCGACGCGACAGGCTGCGCAGGAGGGCAGACCGGGATCAGCGCCAGCAGGAGGAGGGGCAGCACCCGGCCCGCACGCCAGGCGGGTCGTCCCCCGGCCGTCCGGCGGTCCTGGGCGCGCTCACTCGGACCGGTACCGGCTCGGGTCACGGGATGGGTTCCGGGGGAGTCCTCGCTCATGGGACCAGCCTTCCTGCGCGGGGTGCCCACAGCGACGCTGTGCCGCCATATGTGGACAACGCCGGGGCGGCCCGCCGGCCGTCGCGGGCGGTCTGCGATGGGGATACCTGCCCGCACCGTGGCCCGTCGGTCGCCCTGGAGGGCTGTGCCGCTGTAGTACACTCGTACAAGCAGTCTGCTGCTCCGATCCCGTCATGCCTCTGGCTCCGCCGGGCCCTGGGAAACCGCAGGCTGACTACGCGTGCCTGCTATCCGATGCTCTCGACGAGCGCGGAATGCCCACCCCGCGGTCCGGCTGAGTCCGGTGGGGGAGGGTGTGTCCCCGACGAACAGGTGCCAGGACGTGGTGTCCACCCCGGCCACCACCGAGATAACCGTCAACAAGCTTCAGGCGGCGCCCTGCGCCCGAGCCGAAGCTGAAGAAAGGCATGACATGCCAGTCGTCACCATGCGCCAGCTGCTCGACAGCGGCGTCCACTTCGGTCACCAGACCCGCCGTTGGAACCCGAAGATGAAGCGCTTCATCTTCACCGAGCGCAACGGCATCTACATCATCGATCTCCAGCAGTCGCTGGGCTACATCGACCGCGCCTACGAGTTCGTCAAGGCCACGGTCGCCCACGGCGGGACCGTCCTCTTCGTCGGCACGAAGAAGCAGGCGCAGGAAGCGATCGCCGACCAGGCGATGCGCGTGGGCCAGCCCTACGTCAACCAGCGCTGGCTCGGTGGCATGCTCACCAACTTCCAGACGGTCTCCAAGCGCATCCAGCGCATGAAGGAACTCGAGGAGATCGACTTCGAGGACGTCGCCGGTTCGGGTCACACCAAGAAGGAGCTCCTGCTCCTGAAGCGTGAGCTCACCAAGCTCCAGAGCAACCTCGGCGGTATCCGCAACCTGACCAAGGCTCCCTCGGTCGTCTGGGTCGTGGACACCAAGAAGGAGCACCTCGCGATCGACGAGGCGAAGAAGCTCAACATCCCCGTCGTCGCGATCCTGGACACCAACTGCGATCCCGACGAGGTCGACTTCCCGATCCCGGGCAACGACGACGCCATCCGCGCCGTCAACCTGCTGACCCGTGTCATCGCGGACGCCGTGGCCGAGGGCCTGATGGCTCGCCACAACCGCTCCGGCAACGGCGAAGCCACGGCTGACGAGCCCATGGCCGAGTGGGAGCGCGAGCTGCTCCAGGGCACTGCGGATGCGCCCGCTGCCGAGCCCGCAGCAGCCGAGGCCCCCGAGGCCGCAGCGGCCGAGGCACCGGAGGCCGCAGCCCCCGAGGCGCCCGCCGGCCTGCAGGCGCCCATCGCGGAAGAGGTTCCCGACGCGGTCGCTCCCGCGACGGAAGCCGCCGTCGACACCAAGTAGTCCACGGTGCGGAAGGGGTGTGGGTCGAACCACGCCCCTTCCGCATGTTCGGCAGGTGTTCACCGCGTGGCACCTGTACGGCGGGCCGCGGCCCGCACAAGCTCTTCGTAGATCCACCTCACCCTAGGAGTGCACATGGCTAATTTCACAGCCGCTGACATCAAGGCCCTGCGCGAGCGCACCGGCGCCGGCATGATGGACGTCAAGAAGGCCCTCGACGAAGCCAACGGCGACGCCGACAAGGCCCTGGAACTGATCCGTATCAAGGGACTCAAGGGCGCCACCAAGCGCGAAGGCCGTTCCACCGCCGAGGGTCTCGTGGCCGCTCGCGTGGACGGCAACGTCGGCGTCATGGTCGAGGTCAACTGCGAGACCGACTTCGTCGCCAAGGCCGGCCCCTTCATCGACTTCTCGAACAAGGTGCTCGCCGCAGCGATCGAGTCCGGTGCCACGGACGTCGAGACCCTCCTGTCCTTCGAGCTCGACGGCAAGCCCGTCTCCGAGCACGTCATCGAGGCCGGTGCCCTCCTCGGAGAGAAGGTCGACGTCCGCCGCATCGCGCGCGTCGAAGGCCAGATCGTCGACGCGTACCTGCACAAGACGTCCAAGGACCTCCCCGCCCAGGTCGGCGTCCTGTTCGCCGTCGAGGGTTCCGGTGACGCCGCCGTGCAGACCGCGCACGACGTCGCCGTGCACATCGCCGCGTACTCGCCGACCTACCTGACCCGCGAGGACGTCCCCGCGGAACTCGTCGAGTCGGAGCGGCGCATCGCCGACGAGACCGCCCGTGCCGAGGGCAAGCCCGAGCAGGCCCTTACCAAGATCGTCGAAGGCCGCCTCACCGGCTTCTTCAAGGAGGGTGTCCTGGTGGACCAGGCCTTCGCGAAGGACGCCAAGAAGTCCGTCGCCGCCGTCCTGACCGAAGCGAACGCCAAGGCCACGGCCTTCGCACGTTTCCGCGTCGGGGCCTGACCTCAGGGCAGGCAGCAGCATCCCGGAAAGGGCGGCCGTCTTCGAGGTGGCCGCCCTTTCCTGCGCCCGGGGAGGTGCCCCGTATCCTGTAACGGGTCCGGCAACATCCCCACCCCCGCATCACCGGCCGTCCGACCAGGACCGGCCCCCAGTTCTACGCCCGGGAGGCACTTCATGGACACCACGTCAACCATCCGACCGGGTGGTACCGAGGGCCGGCGCCGGGTACTCCTGAAGCTCTCCGGCGAGGTCTTCGGCGGTGGCAAGCTCGGCGTCGACCCCGAGACCGTCCGCTCGGTCGCCCAGCAGATCGCGGCGACGGTGGGCGAGGTCGAGGTGGCCATCGTCGTCGGCGGCGGCAACTTCTTCCGCGGCGCGGAACTGTCCCAGAGCGGCATGGACCGCTCTCGGGCGGACTACATGGGTATGCTCGGCACGGTCATGAACTGCCTGGCCCTGCAGGACTTCCTCGAGCAGGCGGGGGTGGAGACCCGCGTGCAGAGCGCCATCACCATGGGGCAGGTCGCCGAGGCGTACATCCCGCGGCGCGCCATCCGCCACCTGGAGAAGGGCCGTGTGGTCATCTTCGGGGCGGGCGCGGGCCTCCCGTACTTCTCGACCGACACGGTCGCCGCCCAGCGCGCCCTCGAGGTGCACGCGGACGAGGTCCTCATGGCTAAGAGCGGCGTCGACGGTGTCTACACCGCCGACCCCCACAAGGACCCGACGGCGGAGAAGCTGGAGACGCTCTCCTATGACGAGGCCCTGCGGCGGGACATCCGTGTCATGGACCAGACGGCCATGACGATGTGCAAGGACAACGACCTGACCATGGTGGTGTTCGGCATGGAGGGCGAGGGCAACGTGACGCGGGCCATCCGTGGCGAGAAGCTCGGGACACTCGTCACCGCCTAGCGGTTCCGAGGGAAGAGGGCAACGGTGCCTGCGGCCCTGCCGGGCCGCGGGACGGCCGTGAACTAGGATTGACCACTGGAACGGTTGCCGTGCAGCCGACTGCGGAGCGAAGGAGACATTGTGATCGAAGAGACCTTGCTGGAAGCCACCGACAAGATGGACAAGGCCGTGGAGGTTGCAAAGGACGATTTCGCGACGGTCCGCACCGGACGCGCCAATGCCTCCCTGTTCTCCAAGGTGGTGGTGATGTACTACGGCGCTCCCACCCCGCTGCAGCAGCTCGCGTCCTTCCAGAACCCCGAGGCGCGCACCCTGCTCATCACGCCCTTCGACCGCGGAGCGCTGAACGACATCGAGCGCGCCCTGCGCGACTCGGACCTCGGCGCGAACCCGTCGAACGATGGCAACGTGATCCGCGTGGTCCTGCCCGAGCTCACGCAGGAGCGCCGCAAGGAGTACGTGAAGCTGGTCAAGACGAAGGCGGAGGACGCCAAGATCTCCATCCGCAACGTCCGACGGAAGGCGAAGGACGGCATCGACAAGGCCGTCAAGGACGGCGACGCCGGTGAGGACGAGGGCTCGCGCGCCGAGAAGGAACTCGACGCGACGACGAAGGCCCGCGTGGATCTCATCGACGAGCTGCTGAAGCGCAAGGAAGCTGAGCTGCTCGAGGTCTGATGGCAGATCTCGATCCCCCCGGCGCGGATCGCGGGCACGAGACCCGTTCCGCCGTCGGGACAGAAGAAGGCCGCACGGGCGGCGCGGTGTCGGCCCCGGCGCAGGGGCCGACCACCCATACCAGGGCACCGTCTCGCGCCGGTCGGTCCAGCCACGGACTCTTCCGTCGCCGCCGGCCCATCCGTGAGCCGGGCAAGCCGTCCCGTGCGGGGCGCAACCTTCCCGCCGCGATCGGTGTGGGCGCGGGTCTCCTGATCCCCGTCCTCGTGGGCCTCTTCTTCCCGATCGTCTTCGTCGGGATCGTCACCCTGTTCGCAGCGGTGGGCGTGTGGGAGATCAGCCGCGCCCTCGAACTGCGGCGGATCCACATCCCGCTGGTACCGACCATGGCGGGGACGATGGTCCTGCCGTTCTCGGCCTATCTCGGCGGCGCCGAGGGCCTCGCCGGAGCTGCGGTCGCAGCCGTCGTCGTCCTCTTCCTGTGGCGCGCGGCGAGCCCGGCGCCGGATGCCGCCAGGAGCTTGATGGCCGGTACCTTCACCGTGCTCTGGGTGCCCTTCATGCTCAGCTTCGCCATGCTGCTCATGAAGGTCGACGGCGGTAACCTCGTCATCGCGACACTCCTCCTGCTGGTCGTCGCGAACGACACCTTCGGGTACCTGATCGGCGCCTTCTTCGGCAAGCACGCCATGGCCCCGAAGATCAGTCCCAAGAAGTCCTGGGAGGGATTCGGCGGTTCGATCGGCGGTGCCCTCGTGGTCGGCGGGCTCTGCGCCGTCCTGCTGCTCGATCAGCCCGTCTGGATCGGGTTCGCCCTCGCGGTCGCCATCGTGGCGGCCGCGACCGCCGGCGACCTCGCGGAATCGATGATCAAGCGTGAGCTCGGCGTGAAGGACATGGGCACCATCCTGCCGGGCCACGGCGGAGTCATGGACCGCCTCGACTCGATCGTCTTCGCCTCCCCGGTGGCCTACCTGCTGTCCGCTACATTGATACCGGGGTTGCTGTAACCGCTGGTCGCGGACCGATCCCGGGGGCGAAGGCCCTGCACGGTCTCGAGTATTTCAGCGCAAAGGACGTCAGACGATGGATGTGGCCCGGCCGAGCAGCTCCCCCTTCGCGCGGGTGGGACGCCGGGAGGTCGGCTACGACACGGGCCAGGTGGACCGCTTCCTCACGAGGGCCCGCGGCAACTACAACGCCGACGACCCCGATTCCCGCTCCGTCACGAGCAGTGAGGTACGGGGCCAGTCCTTCCGCCCGACCCCGGGCGGCTACGAGCCCCAGTCCGTCGACGCCGCGCTGGACCGGCTCGAGGACGTCTTCGCCCGGCGGGAACGCGACCGGCTGATCGCCGCGCAGGGCGAGGACGCGTGGCTCCGGCAGATCGGACGCACCGCCGCGGTCCTGCGCGGGCGGCTGCACCGTCCGCGCGGCGAACGCTTCCGCCGCCCGGCGAGGAAGAACGCCCCCAGCTACGCCGTCGAGGACGTCGACCGCCTCTGCGACGAGCTCCTGCGGTACCTCGAGCAGGATCTGCCCCTGAGCGTCGACGTCGTCCGCCGCGCCGTGTTCCGCGAGGCCCGCGGTGCGGACGGCTACGAGGAGAACCAGGTGGACGTGTTCCTGGACCGCGTCGTCGAGCTCATGGCGGGCATCGACTGACGCCTCCGGGTCACCCACGCCGTGGGCAGGAGCTCTCCGCAGCGGCGGGACGACGAGGCCCGGACGGTTCTCAGCCGCTCTGCACCGGTGGCTCGGGCGTGTGCAGGCGGGCCAGCACGCGCGACGCCGACGCGGGCCTGCGTCCGGCCGTCGCCCTCGAGACGAGCACCATGGTGAGGAACGCGGTCGGGACCGTCCAGAGGGCGGGCTGGCCCAGCCAGACCCAGCGGTCGTCCGCTGCCGGCCCGAGGGCGGCCGTGACGGCGATCGCCCCGCCGCAGAGCACGGCGCCGACCAGCATCCCCGCGATCGCCCCGGCATCTGTCAGGCCCCGCCACCAGATGCCCAGCAGCAGCAGCGGGCAGATCGTGGAGGCGGTGAAGGCGAACACCGATCCCACGCTGCCCGCCAGTGCCAGGCTGTCCGTCAGCAGTGCGACCACGAGCGGGATGAGCGCAGAGAGCAGGGCTGCCCTGCGGAAGCCCCGCACGCTGCCCTGGAAGAACTCCTGGCTCACCACGCCGGCGAGCGAGACCACGAGTCCGCTGGTCGTCGACAGGAAGGCGGCGAACGCCCCGGCGGTCACCAGCGCGGACAGGAGGTCCCCGGTGGCGCCGTCGAAGATCCGGCCAGGGAGCAGGAGCACCGTCGCGTCCGCGGCGCCCTCCGCCGCCAGCTCGGGCGTGTGGATGCGGCCGAGGATCCCGTAGACGGTCGGGAAGAGGTAGAAGACCGAGAGCAGGCCGAGCACGATCACCGTGGTCCGGCGGGCGGAGGCACCGTCGGGGTTCGTGTAGAAGCGGACGAGGACGTGCGGCAGGCCGAGCGTGCCGAAGAGCAGGGCGATGACCAGCGAGATGGTGCCGTAGAGGGATGCGTCCGCCGTCGTGTTCAGATCCGCGGTGAAGGCGCCGCCGCCCGCGGTGATCGGCCGGCCGTCCGCGCCGAGGCGGAAGAGGATGAAGGCCACCGGCACGGCGAGCGCCGTGAGCTTGAGCCAGTACTGGAAGGCCTGCACGAAGGTGATGGAGCGCATGCCCCCGGTGACCACGCTCAGGCACACCACGACGACGACCGCGAGCGGACCCACCCAGGACGGCAGTCCGGTGGTGATGCGCACGGTCAGGGCGGCGCCGTGCAGCTGCGGAACGATGTACAGCCACCCCACGACGACCACGAGCATGCTGGTCACCCGGCGGACGAGGAGGGAGTCCAGGCGCGCCTGGGCGAAGTCGGGGATGGTGTACGCGCCGGACCGTCGCAGCGGCGCGGCCACGAAGAGGAGCAGCATCAGGTAGCCGGCGGTGTAGCCGATGGGGAACCAGAGCGCATCGACGCCGGAGATGAGGATGAGGCCGGCGACGCCGAGGAAGCTCGCCGCCGAGAGGTACTCGCCGCCGATCGCGGAGGCGTTCCACCAGGGCCGCACGGTGCGCGAGGCCACGTAGAAGTCGCCCGTGGTGCGCGAGATCCGCAGGCCGTAGATGCCGATCAGCACCGTGCTGAGGGCCACGAGCACGAGCGCCGTGTACCCGACGGCGGGGCTGAGCTCGAGACTGCCGCTGTCCAGCGCGTCAGTCATCGTCCACCAGGTCCTGGAAGCGGCGCTCGTTGCGGGATGCACTGCGCACGTAGAGGACGGCGCACCCGATCACGAGCGGATAGATCCCGAGGCCCAGCAGGAGCCAGGGGATCGGCACGGTCAGGATGGTGGCCCCGGTGATGTCGGGGAAGACGGCGAGCAGCACGGGGATGCCGATCAGGATGACCAGGAACCCACCCGCCACCACCAGTGCGAGCCGCAGCTGCGAACGGATGAGGGAGGCGACGAACAGCTGGCCCACCTCCGACTGCTCGGCCATCTCCCGCGCCACGGGGAAGGTGGCGCCGGTGGCCCTGGCCGCGGTGCGCGGGGCGGTCACGCGGACCCGACGGGGAACCGTCGGCTGCTCGTCCGTCACCGTCTCAATGGCTCGGGCGGAGACGCGTCGCCTCGAGCTTCTCCCGGACGTCGGGGAGGTGGCGGCGGCTCACGGGCAGCTCGGCATCCCCGACGAACAGGCTGGCCCGGCCCGCCCCGATCCTGACCTTCCGCACCTGGTCCATCGCCACGAGATAGGAGCGGTGCGTGCGGAGGAAACCCGCGTCCGCCCACTGGCGTTCGAGGTCGTTGAGGGGGATGCGGATCAGGTAGCTCGCCTCCGAGGTGTGCAGTCGGGCGTAATCACCCTGCGCCTGCACGTACCGGACGTCGTCGCGCCTGATCATCCGGCTGATCCCGCCCTGGTCCACGGTGATGACCTCGGGCGCGGCCGTCGAACCCTCCATCAGTTCGCAGACGCGACGCACGGATTCCGCGAGGCGCTCGGTCCGCACGGGTTTCAGGAGATAGTCGACGGCGCGGAGTTCGAAGGCCTCGAGCGCACGGTCCTCGTCGGCCGTGACGAACACGACGGCGGGCGGGCGGCTGAAGCGCGAGATGACGCGGGCGATGTCCAGCCCGGAGAGGGCGGGCATGTGGATGTCGAGGAACAGGGCATCGACGCTGTGCTGCTCGAGCGCCCGCAGCGCCTCCGCGCCGCTCGACGCACGGTGGATGGTCCCGATCCGCGCGTCCTTGCCGAGCAGGAAGGCCAGCTCCTCGACGGCGGGGAGTTCGTCGTCGGCGACGATGACATTGACCATGTGTCCTAGGTTACGCGCCTCAGGCCCGGTGATCCGGCTGCGACTTCGGCACGCGCAGGGTGATGAGGGTACCCGCGCCGGGTGCCGTGTCGATGACCAGTCCGTGGTCGTCGCCGTACACCTGCCGCAACCGTGAGTCGACGTTCCGCAGCCCCACGTGGACGTCCTCGGTGTGGCCGGCGAGGACGGAGCGCAGGTGGTCGGGATCGATCCCCACACCGTCGTCCTCTATGGTGACCTCCGCGTACGGCCCGTCGTCGTGGGCCGTGATGGTGATGTTCCCGACGCCGTCCTTGGAGTCGAGCCCGTGGCGCACCGCGTTCTCGACGAGGGGCTGCAGGCTGAGGAACGGGATGACCGTGCTCAGCACCTCCGGTCCGATCTCGAGGGTCACCTTGAGCCGGTCGCCGAACCGCGCACGCTCCAGCAGCAGGTAGCGGTCGATGCTCCGCAGTTCCTCGGCCACGGTGGTGAAGTCGCCGTGGCGGCGGAAGGAGTAGCGCGTGAAGTCGGCGAACTCGACCACCAGCTCACGGGCACGCTGGGGGTCGGTGTTGATGAAGGACGCGATGGCGTTGAGCGAGTTGTAGATGAAGTGCGGGCTGATCTGCGCCCGCAGCGCACGGACCTCCGCCTCGGCGAGCAGGCGCCGGGAGGAGCCTAGTTCGGCGAGTTGCACCTGCGTGGACACCCAACCGGCCAGCTCATTGGTGGCCCGGACGAGTCCGGCGTTGACGTCCCCGGCGAAGGCCCCGACGGTGCCGACCACGCGGTCGTCGACCCGCACGGGGGACAGGACGAGCTCCCCGAGGTCGGTCAGTCCCGCGGCGTCGAGCCGCTGCCGCCGGAAGATCTGGGTCCGCCCGCTCTCGAGGACCTGCCGGACGAGGGGCATGACGTCCGGGGCCGGCCCGCGGCCGCCGTCCCACGCCAGCACGCCGGCGTCGTCGCTCATCATCAGGACGTCGCAGCGCAGGAGGCCGCGCAGGTGCCGGCTCGCCTTGGAGGCGCCGGACGCCGTCAGCCCCTCGCGCAGGTGCTCGGAGGCGAGTGCCGCGGTGTGGAGGGTGGCGTACGTGGCGCGGTCGGCATCGGAACCGAGGTCACGGGAGGAGCGGGAGAGGCGGAAACCGAGCGAGGCGACGACGGCGAGGGTGATGACGGCGACCGCGCACACCAGGGCGGTGTCGACGGCGGCGCTGAACATGGCACCACAGTAGCGTCCGGGGCACGGACGGCCTCGACCGTTCGGCGCGCCCTGTAACCGTTCACCGCACCTCGCCGCTCACTCACCGACGCGTCCGCGCGGTTCGCTGGTGGGGCCCGACGACGTCGTCCACAGTGATGGGTGTCACACCGACGTGCCTCCCTGCGCGGCAAGGATGCCGCCGTCGCGGTCGGTGGGGCGCCCGAGAAGGAGGAACCATGGGTTCGCACCCAGTAGAGCCGGACGCCGGTTCCGGTGCTGCCGTCGACTTCACCGAAGTCCAGCAGACCGAGCAGTTCAAGGAACTGCGCAAGCGCCACCGCAGTTTCGTCTTCCCCATGGCAGTGTTCTTCCTGCTCTGGTACTTCGCCTACGTGCTGCTGGCCGACTACGCCCACGAGTTCATGGCCACGCCCGTGTTCGGCAACATCAACGTGGGCATCATCCTGGGCCTGCTGCAGTTCGTCAGTACGTTCGCCATCACCATGTGGTACGTGAGCTACGCCAACCGCCGCCTCGACCCCATCGCCGCGAACCTGCGGCATGAACTCGAGGAAGCAGCCCCCGAGGTATTCGTCGACCCGTCAGGTGGAAAGAAATGAGCACCATCACCGCCGGGGGCATCCACGTCCCCCTGCAGACCGCCGAGGTCACCACCGTCGGCTCGCCGGTCCTGAACATCGCCATCTTCGGCCTCTTCGTCGCGATCACGCTCGTGATCGTGCTCCGGGCGAGCCGCAACAACAAGACCGCGGCCGACTACTATGCCGCCGGACGCTCGTTCACGGGTGGCCAGAACGGTACGGCCATCGCCGGTGACTACCTCTCGGCGGCGTCCTTCCTCGGGATCGTCGGAGCGATCGCCATCAACGGGTACGACGGCTTCCTCTATTCGATCGGCTTCCTCGTCGCCTGGCTGGTGGCCCTGCTCCTCGTCGCGGAGCTGCTCCGCAACACGGGCAAGTTCACCATGGCCGACGTCCTGTCCTTCCGGCTCAAGCAGCGTCCCGTGCGCATCGCGGCGGCGATCACCACGCTCGCGGTCTGCTTCTTCTACCTGCTGGCCCAGATGGCCGGTGCCGGTGGGCTCGTGTCGCTGCTCCTCGGCATCAACGACCGTCTCGGCCAGTCGATCGTCATCACGGTCGTGGGCGTCCTCATGATCATGTACGTGCTGATCGGCGGCATGAAGGGCACCACCTGGGTGCAGATCATCAAGGCCTGCCTCCTGATCGCCGGTGCGTTCATCATGACCATCTGGGTCCTCGCGCTGCATGGCTTCAACCTGTCCACCCTGCTGGGTGCGGCGATCGAGACCTCGGGCAACGCAGCGATCACGAGCCCCGGCCTGCAGTACGGGCTGACGTCGATCACGCGCCTCGACTTCCTGTCCCTGGCGCTCGCGCTGGTCCTCGGCACCGCCGCCCTCCCGCACGTGCTCATGCGCTTCTACACCGTCCCCACGGCGAAGGAGGCCCGACGCTCGGTGGTCTGGGCCATCTGGCTCATCGGCGCGTTCTACCTCTTCACGCTGATCCTCGGCTACGGCGCCAGCGCGCTGATCGGCTCTGAGCGGATCCTCGGCGCCCCGGGCGGGGTGAACTCGGCGGCACCGTTGCTGGCGTACGAGCTCGGCGGGTCGATCCTCCTCGGACTCATCTCGGCCGTCGCCTTCGCGACCATCCTGGCGGTGGTCGCAGGTCTCACCATCACCGCCGCTGCATCGTTCGCGCACGACATCTACGCCAGCGTCATCCGCAAGGACAGGGTCGATCCGGACGGCGAGGTCAAGGTGGCACGCCGCACGGTGGTCGTGATCGGTCTCGTCTCGATCGCGGGTGGAATCGGGGCGCAGGGTCAGAACGTGGCGTTCCTCGTGGCCCTCGCCTTCGCGGTGGCGGCCAGCGCGAACCTGCCGACCATCCTCTACTCGCTGTTCTGGAAGCGGTTCAACACCCAGGGCGCCATCTGGAGCATGTACGGCGGCCTCGGCTCGGCCATCCTGCTGATCGCCCTCTCGCCCGTCGTCTCCGGTGGCGAGAAGTCGATGATCCAGGGTGCCGACTTCTCCGTCTTCCCGCTCAGCAATCCCGGGATCGTCTCGATCCCGCTGGCCTTCTTCCTCGGCTGGCTCGGGACGGTCCTCTCCCGCACCACGGAGGACCCGATGAAGCAGGCGGAGATGGAGGTCCGCTCGCTGACCGGCGTCGGAGCCGAGAAGGCCACCGACCACTAGGCCCACGACGCGTAGGACCGACGAGGCCGCCCCACCCGCTGGTGGGGCGGCCTCGTCCGTCCGGTGATCCCGCGCTTTCAGGGGCAGGCGGGGCCGGGCGGGACACGAGGGGGTCCTGACGGGCGTGGAGGCCGGAGGTCGGCCCGTGTCTCCTCACCCCAGCGCATCGCCGAGGCACTGCAGCCAGGTCCGGAAGTGCTCGGGACCGTCGAAGTGGGAGCCCGGCACCGCCGCGACCTCCGGTGCCGCGTCGGCTCCGTCGACGACGAGGCAGTGGCCGCCGGCGGCGGCCGCCGCTGCGAAGGCGGGCAGGTCGCCCCGGTCGTCGCCGGCGTAGGCCTCGACGACCAGACCATGCCGCCGGATGATCGACCGCAGGGCGGTGCCCTTGTCCTGGTCCACGGGCATGCGGAGTTCCTCGACCATCTTCCCGGGCTCACGCCTCAACCCGAAGGTCTCCGTCGCCCGACGGAGGACGGGCGTGATGCGGCTGATCGCAGCTTCCTGGTCCGGGGCGCGCCGCCAGTGGACGGCGACGGCGAGGGACTTGTCCTCGACGTGGATGCCCTCGATGCCGTCGAACTCCTCGTGCAGGAGCGCGGTGGCCTGCGCCACGGCGTCGTTCCACCGATCCGCCTCCGGCACCTGCTCGACGCCGCCGGCCGTCAGGCGCTCGAGGCCGTAGGAGCCGTGGAGCTCCACGCCGGGGATGCCTGCACGGTCCGCGAGGAAACGCACGGGCCGGCCGGAGAGCAGGGCGACGAGGGGGAGTCTCGTGGCGAGATGCGCGAGGATGGCCGCTGTGTCCGGCAGGAGGTCACTCGCTGCGGGATCATCGGTGATGGGGGAGAGGACCCCGTCGAAATCCATCACCAGCCCGGCCTTCGGTCCGCTCGTCAGTGCGCTGATGACCTGGTTCGCTGATTCCATGCATCGACCCTAGCGGGACGTGCGAGGCAGCGGTCGGCGTCGTGTGCGACCGGTGCGCCCCACGCCGTCGCCGCACCGGGCGCGCCCGTGCCGCCGGCGTCGGCCGCGCCGCTGCCTCCCGGTCAGGACGCCTGCTGCGGTCCGCGCGCGAGGAGGGGCTCCACCCGAAAGGGGATGAGCTCGCCCATCGCCAGGGACGTGTCGCAGCGCTCCACGCCGTCGCAGGCCAGGATCTTGCCGTTGATGCGGAAGAGGTCCTCGGCATCGACGGCGACCACGCGCACCAGGATGTCCGCCTGGCCCGTCACGCCGAAGGCCTCGATGACCTCGGGCACGGCCGCGATGCTCCGCGTGATTGCTGCCAGCTTCTGCTGCTGGACGTGCACGTGGATGAAGGCGGTCAGCGGGTAGCCCAGCGACACCGTGTTGATACGCCGCTCGAAGGACAGGAAGACGGACTTCTTCTCGAGCTGCGCCATCCTCGCCTGCACCGTGTTGCGCGAGAGCCCGAGCTTCTGGGCGAGCGCGACGACGGTGCGCCGAGGGTCCTTCGCCATGGCCTGCAGGAGGCGCGTGTCGGTGAGGTCGAGGGGTTGCATAGTGCGCAACGCTAACACGGCCGCTGCGCCCGGAATAGTGCACTCTGCTCAGTCGATCAGGAATCGGTTGTGCCTCCTGTGCTGTGTGAGTAGGGTCACAACCACTCCGGGTAAAGGCGCCCGGAGCCCTTCCATCTGCTGATCGCGGGGGGAGGGTCTGTCTGCCAACGCGGAGGTAGCGTGCAATGACCGAGGACTCCACGCAGCCGGGAGCAGGACCCGACAGCGGGTCCGACCCGCAGGGGGCGGCGCCGTCGGGTATCGGCGGAACGGTCCATCCGGGACCGGGCCGCGAGGGTGCGGACGACCTCGTGCGGCTGGTCGACCACCACGGCGTGCGCCACCCGAACCGCCACTACGACGCGCTCGTCGCGGACGTCGACGGCGCCGCGCTGCAGAAACTCTACGAGGACATGGTGGTGGTGCGGCGCATCGACGCCGAGGCCACGGCCCTGCAGCGCCAGGGCGAACTCGCGCTCTGGCCGCCGCTGCTCGGCCAGGAGGCCGCGCAGATCGGCTCCGGGCGTGCGCTCCGCTCCGACGACTTCGTGTTCTCCAGCTACCGGGAGAACGCCGTCGCCTACTGCCGCGGCGTGGACCTCGCCGACATCCTGCGCGTCTGGCGGGGCAACGCGTCCTCG
This sequence comes from Arthrobacter sp. CP30, assembly GCF_053470025.1. Classification (NCBI taxonomy): domain Bacteria; kingdom Bacillati; phylum Actinomycetota; class Actinomycetes; order Micrococcales; family Micrococcaceae; genus Arthrobacter; species Arthrobacter sp. CP30. Next base: position 109,274 of record NZ_JBQEMM010000007.1, on the reverse strand, counting down.
GGGTGGGACCCCTACACGATCAACATGGCCACCCCGCAGGTCATCATCGGTGCGCAGACGCTGCATGCCACCGGCTATGCGATGGGCATCATCAACGACGGCGCCGATTCCGTGGCCGTCACCTACTTCGGCGACGGCGCCACGAGCCAGGGCGACGTCAACGAGGCCATGGTGTTCGCCGCCAGCTACCAGGCGCCCGTCATCTTCTTCTGCCAGAACAACCACTGGGCCATCTCCGAACCGGTGGGACTGCAGGCCCACGTGCCGATCGCCCGGCGGGCGCCCGGGTTCGGCATCCCCTCGGTCCGGGTGGACGGCAACGACGTCCTCGCCTGCCTCGCCGTCACGCGCGAGGCGCTGGCGCGGGCCCGTTCCGGCGGTGGCCCCACCTTCATCGAGGCCGTGACCTACCGGATGGGCCCGCACACGACGGCCGATGATCCGACCCGCTACCGCGACGCCAACGAGCTCGAGGACTGGGCGGCCCGCGACCCGCTGGCCAGGATCGCCACGCTGCTCGACTCGCTCGGACTGCTCGGTGCGGACTACTCGGACGCGGTGAAGGCGAAGGCCGACGCCGTCGCCGCCGAACTGCGCGAGGGGTGCCTGTCCATGCCGGAACCGGCGCCGTCGGACGTCTTCCGGCACGTCTACAGCGAACCGAACTCCTGGCTGGAGCGCCAGCAGGACCACTACGAGCGCTACCTCGCCTCCTTCGCCCCGGCACCCCAGGAAGGGACCCGCTGATGTCCACCATGACCTTCGGCCGCGCGATCAACGCCGGCCTCCGCCGTGCCATGGACGAGGACCCGAAGGTGATCCTCATGGGGGAGGACATCGGCAAGCTCGGCGGTGTCTTCCGCATCACCGACGGCCTGCAGAAGGACTTCGGGGCCCACCGGGTCCTCGACAGCCCGCTGGCCGAGGCGGCCATCATGGGTACCGCCGTCGGGATGGCCTACCGGGGGTACCGGCCGGTCGTGGAGATCCAGTTCGACGGCTTCATCTACCCGGCCTTCGACCAGATCGTCTGCCAGGTGGCGAAGCTGCACTACCGCACGCAGGGCGCCGTCAGGATGCCCATCACCATCCGCGTGCCCTTCGGGGGTGGCATCGGTTCGCCCGAGCACCACTCGGAGTCGCCCGAGGCCTACTTCACGCACACCTCCGGCCTGCGGGTCGTCAGCGTCTCGAACCCGCAGGACGCCTACACGATGATCCAGCAGGCCATCCGGTCCGACGACCCCGTCCTGTACTTCGAGCCCAAGAGGCGCTACCACGTCAAGGGCGAGGTGGACGAGGCGGTCGATCCGGCGTCGTCGGACATGGGCGCGGCGCACGTGGTGACCCGCGGGACCGACGTCACCCTCGTGACCTACGGCCCGCTCGTGCCCACCGCGCGTGACGCCGCGATCGCGGCGTCCGACGACGGCGTCTCCATCGAGGTCATCGACCTGCGGTCCCTGGCGCCCATCGACTTCGCGACGGTCGAGGCGTCGGTGCGCAGGACCGGCCGCCTGGTGGTCACGCACGAGGCGGCGCAGTCCGGCGGGCTCGGCGCGGAGATCGCCGCGAGCATCACGGAGCGCTGCTTCGACTTCCTCGAGCACGCACCCGTCCGCGTCACCGGATTCGACATCCCGTACCCCTACTCGAAGCTCGAGTTCCACCACCTCCCGGACCTCGACCGGATCCTCGACGGCGTGGACCGGGTGCTCCGCCGACCGAACTCCCTGAGCGGACCCGCAACCGAAGGGGCGGCACTGTGAGCGCACCCGCGACCGACGCGTCGCCGACCACCGTCCGGGAGTTCCGGCTACCCGACCTCGGGGAGGGGCTGACCGAGTCCGAGATCGTGCAGTGGCACGTCACCGAGGGTGACACGGTGGAACTCAACCAGATCATCGCGGACGTCGAGACCGCCAAGGCCGTCGTCGAGCTGCCGTCGCCGTACGCGGGCGTCGTCGTCCGCCTGCACGAGCCCGCGGGCACCGTGGTGGACGTCGGAGCGCCGATCGTCTCGTTCCGGATCGCCGGTGAGCCCGAGGCCGTCGTCCGTCCGGTTCCCGAGGACGAGGTCCCGGCCCGGCGTGAGCCCAACCTCGTGGGGTACGGGGCCGCTGTCGAGAAGGGCGGACGGCCGCAGCGGCGGAGCCGATCGACCGTTCCTGCCGCGGGAGCCCCCGTCCCGCAGGTGCCGGCGCTCGAGGCGACCGTCCTCCCCGCAGCGATCCCTGCGCCGACCTCGGCCCCGGAGCGAAGGCCGGCCCCTGTCCAGACCCCCGCGCAGGCCCGGACCGCGGTTCCCAGTGCGGCCCTCGCGCCCGGCCGGCCGCACCCGGCCGTTCACGACGTGTCCGCGGCGTCGTCGCGGACGGTCGTCGCACCCACCGACGAGCGGCCGCGCTCCACTCCGCCCGTGCGGAAGCTCGCACGGGACCTCGGGATCGCACTCGAGGACCTCGCGGGAACCGGTCCGGGAGCACTCATCACCCGGGCGGACGTGCTGGCCGCGCTCGCAGGCGCAGCCGGGCCCGCCGCGGCAGCGCTCGACGCGGGCACGGCACCCGTCGGTTCCCCCGAGCCGGCGCGGGCCGAGCGAGCGGCGGCGGCGCCGGGAGAGATCCGCACACCCATCAAGGGGATGCGGAAGCACACCGCGGCGGCCATGGTGGCCAGTGCCTTCACCGCGCCGCACGTCACGGAGTTCCTCACCATCGACGTCACGCCGACCATGGAGCTGCTGGCGGAGCTCAAGGGTTCCAGGGCGTTCGAGGGTACGAAGGTGACGCCGCTGACCCTGGTGGCCAAGGCCGTGTGCATCGCGGTGGCACGCAACCCCACCCTGAACTCGTCGTGGGACGAGGCGGCGCAGGAGATCGTGCAGTACTCCGCGGTGAATCTCGGCATCGCGGCGGCGACGCCGCGTGGCCTGCTCGTGCCGAACATCAAGGGCGCCCAGGGGCTTGCCCTGGTCGAGCTCGCCCGCGCGCTCAACGGCCTGACCGAGACGGCCCGTGCGGGCCGGACCCCACCGGCGGATCTTGCGGGCGGCACCCTCTCGATCACCAACATCGGTGTGTTCGGGATCGATGCGGGGACGCCGATCCTGAACCCGGGGGAGGCGGCGATCCTCGCGATGGGCGCAGTGCGCAGCATGCCCTGGGAGTACCAGGGCACGGTGGCCCTGCGGTCCGTCATGACGCTCAGCCTGTCCTTCGACCACCGGTTGGTGGACGGTGAGCAGGGCTCGCGCTTCCTGGCCGACGTCGGCACCATCCTCCGGAACCCGGCGATGGTCCTGACCATGGTGTAGCAGGAGGTCCGGGACTCCAGGAGGTCCGGGACTCCGGGACGTCCCGCTCGGACGTGTCGGGCGGTCCGACCGGTTGCCCGCCCTGTCGGATGTATCAGGGCGGGTGCCTCGCGGTCGGCGGCGGCGGTCAGACCAGTTCGAGGATGAGTTCCCGGACCACGGCGCCGCGCGCGGGTGCGAAACCCTGTGCCTCGCCGACCTGCTGGAAACCCCACCGCTCCAAAATGCGGATGGAGCTCACGTTGTCCGCGACGGCCCGCGCGCGGATCGGCCGCTCGGTCACCTCGTTCAGGAACTGCCCGACGGCGGCCGTGGTGATGCCCTGACCCCAGCGTGACCGGTCGATCCAGTAGCTGATCTCCGGGGCGTCACCGTCGTTGTACGCGAGGATGCTGCCCACCACCTGGCCGTCGGACAGGATGGTCCGCACCGTGATCCTCGAGTCGTTCAGGATGTCCTGCCAGTGGTGGTCGAAGACGCCGCGATCCGACGGGTTCTTCGCGCCGAAGGCCGCCATGTGGTTGGCGCTGGGGTCCAGCTGGTGCGAGAAGAACTCGTCGAGGTCGGTGGCTTCCACGGGACGTAGCGTGATCACGGCGGTACTTTCAGTTGTGGGCGACCCCGGCCGCTCCGCGCGACCGGGACTTCTCGTGGTTCAGCGTACTAGGCGGCCGGGCCGGCCGCTGGGCACAGCTGCGCTGCCCCGGCCCGGTGTCCGGCCCGGACGTCAGACGGTCAGCGCGGCCCACGCCATGTCCTGCAGCAGCTCCCGCAGGGCGCCGAGTTCGCGGCCCGTCCCCGTGCCGTGCGCCGTGTGGGGGGTCGAGTTGATGAGTCCGAACACGGCGTGGACCCGGCGGCGCAGCAGCGACCGCTCGGAGTCCGGCCGGTACGCGGCGAGCTCGTCCACCCAGACCTGGACGTAGCTCCGCTGGAGCGACCGCACGGCGCGTTCGTCGTCGTGGGCCAGTGAGCCGAGATCACGGTCCTGGACCCTGATGACGTCCGCGTGCCTGAGGGCGAACTCGACCTGGAAACGGATCAGTCCCCGCAGCGCCTCCTCGTGCGAGGGGGCGGAGTCGGCGACGGCCCTGCCTCCCTCGAGGAGGTCCTCGCTCACCCCGGTGAGCAGGGACGAGAGCACGGAGGGCTTGCCGGTGAAATGCCGGTAGACGGCCGGACCGCTGACGCCCGCGGCGGCGCCGAGGTCCTCGATGGACACGCCGTTGTAGCCGCGTTCCGCGAACAGCTGCGCCGCTGCGTCGAGCAGGGCTGCGCGTCGGGTGGCCTTCGCGATGCTCCGGCCGGTCACGCGGTCCTCGGTGGGCAGTGCCTCCATGCATTCCTCATCATCCCGGGGGTCTTCCCCTCATTCTGATGGACATTCAGGTTAATGACCACTAACCTGATCTCGGTTAGCGAATGCTAACTGAACACTGCGCGAGGAAGTAGTCGATGGAGACACTGACGTCGAAGGTCGACCCGCTCTCACCGGTCTTCGCGGCCAACGCTGCCGCGCAGCGGGAGCTCGTCACCGATCTCCGCTCCCGGCTCGCCACGGCGGCCCTCGGCGGCCCCGAGCGCTCCCGTGAGCGGCATGTGGCCCGCGGCAAGCTGCTTCCGCGCGAGCGCATCGACCAGCTGCTCGACGACGGCAGCCCCTTCCTCGAGATCGCACCCCTGGCGGCGAACGGCATGTACGACGACGAGTGCCCGGGTGCCGGGGTGATCGCAGGCATCGGCCTGGTGCACGGGCGCCACGTCCTCGTCATCTCCAACGACGCCACCGTCAAGGGCGGCACCTACTACCCGATGACCGTGAAGAAGCACCTGCGTGCGCAGGAGATCGCCCTCGAGAACAACCTGCCGTGCGTGTACCTCGTCGACTCCGGCGGTGCGTTCCTCCCGCGGCAGGACGAGGTGTTCCCGGACCGGGACCACTTCGGCCGTATCTTCTACAACCAGGCCTCCATGTCCGCCCGCAGGATCCCGCAGATCGCCGCGGTCCTGGGCAGTTGCACCGCCGGTGGCGCCTACGTGCCGGCGATGAGCGACGAGACCGTGATCGTCCGCAACCAGGGCACCATCTTCCTCGGCGGACCGCCCCTGGTGAAGGCCGCGATCGGCGAGGTGGTCACGGCCGAGGAGCTCGGGGGCGGCGACGTCCACTCCCGCGTCTCCGGCGTCACCGACCACCTCGCCGAGAATGACCAGCACGCCCTCGAGATCGTCCGGGACATCATCGCCACACTGCCGCCGGACCCGCACGCGGGCGTGCCGAAGGTGGCGGAAGCCGCGGAGCCCGCCGAGCCAGCCGTCGCCCCCGACGAGCTCTACGGCGCCGTGCCCACCGACGTGAACGCCGCCTACGACGCGCGGGAGGTGATCGCGCGGATCGTCGACGGCTCGCTCTTCCACGAGTTCAAGCGCGAGTACGGCACCACGCTGGTCACGGGCTTCGCGACGATCCACGGGCACCGGGTCGGCATCGTCGCCAACAACGGCGTGCTGTTCAGCGAGTCGGCGCTGAAGGGCGCGCACTTCATCGAACTCTGCGACCAGCGGGGCATCCCGCTCGTGTTCCTGCAGAACCTCTCGGGCTTCATGGTCGGCAAGGACTACGAGGCGGGGGGCATCGCGAAGAACGGCGCCAAGATGGTGACCGCGGTCGCCACGTGCCGCGTCCCCAAGCTGACCGTGGTGATCGGTGGATCCTTCGGCGCGGGGAACTACTCGATGTGCGGCCGGGCCTACTCGCCGCGGTTCCTCTGGATGTGGCCCGCGAGCCGGATCTCGGTGATGGGCGGCAACCAGGCCTCGTCGGTCCTCGCGACGGTCAAGCGCGACCAGCTCGAGGGTCGGGGCGAGGAGTGGTCCACTGCGGCCGAGGAGGCCTTCCGTGCGCCGATCCGCGACCAGTACGAGGCGCAGGGCAACCCCTACTACTCCACGGCGCGCCTGTGGGACGACGGCGTGATCGACCCCGCCGACACCCGGACCGTCCTCGGGCTGGCCCTGGACGTGTGCGCCGGTGTGCCCCTGCCCGACTCCTCCTTCGGCCTCTTCCGGATGTGACCCGATGACCCTCTCCTCCCACACACCCAGCGTCCCCGCGGCAGACGACTCCACCGGCGTCCCGGACCGGCCCTTCGACACGGTCCTCGTCGCCAACCGCGGCGAGATCGCCTGCCGCGTGATCCGGTCGGTCCGCGCCCTGGGTCTGCGTTCCGTCGCGGTCTACAGCGACGCCGACGCCGGAGCACGCCACGTGCTCGAGGCCGACGTCGCCGTGCGCATCGGGGGAGCAGCGCCCTCCGCGAGCTACCTCTCCATCCCCGCCGTCGTCGAGGCCTGCCGGCGCACGGGCGCGGGCGCCGTCCACCCCGGCTACGGCTTCCTGAGCGAGAACGCGGCCTTCGCCGAGGCACTCGAGGAGGCGGGGATCGTCTTCATCGGACCGTCCGTGCACGCACTCGGGATCATGGGTGACAAGATCCGCTCCAAGAACCACGTCGCCGGCTTCCAGGTGCCGATCGTGCCCGGGATCGCCGAGCCCGGACTCACCGACGAGGCACTCCTCGCCGCCGCGGACGACGTCGGTTTCCCCCTGCTGATCAAGCCCTCCGCAGGCGGTGGCGGCAAGGGCATGCACGCCGTCCACCGCTCCGAGGACCTCCCCGAGGTGCTCGTCACGGCGCGCCGTGTCGCCGCCCGTGCCTTCGGGGACGACACCCTGTTCCTCGAGCGGCTGATCGAACGCCCCCGCCACATCGAGGTGCAGGTCCTCGCGGACGGCCACGGCAACGTCATCCACCTCGGCGAACGCGAGTGCTCCCTGCAGCGCAGGCACCAGAAGGTCATCGAGGAAGCGCCCTCCGCGCTGCTCGACGCCGCGACGCGACACCGCATCGGCGAGGCGGCCTGCAACGCCGCCCGCAGTGTCGACTACACGGGGGCCGGCACGGTCGAGTTCCTCGTCTCCGACGCCGCCCCCGACGAGTTCTTCTTCATGGAGATGAACACGCGGCTCCAGGTGGAGCACCCCGTCACGGAGCTGGTCACCGGGGTGGACCTCGTCGCGTGGCAGATCCGCATCGCCGCCGGTGAGGAGCTGTCCCTCAGGCAGGAGGACATCGTCCTCACCGGACATGCCGTCGAGGCACGGGTCTACGCGGAGGACCCCGAGGCCGGCTTCCTGCCCTCCACCGGCACCGTCGTCGCGCTCGGCGAGCCGACGGGAGAGGGCATCCGGGTGGACAGTTCGCTCCTGCCCGGCGGGACCGTCTCGTCGTCGTACGACCCGATGCTCGCCAAGGTCATCGCCTGGGGCACGGACCGGCGCGAGGCGCTCGACCGCCTCGACGCCGCGCTCGCGGACACCGTGGTGCTCGGGGTGGACACCAACATCGAGTACCTGCGCCTGCTGGTCACGGACGACGACGTCCGCGCCGGACGGCTCGACACCACGATGATCGAGCGGAAGCTCCCGGACCTCTCCTTCCGGCGCGTCGCGCGCGAGGAGCTCGCGTTCGCCGCCGTCCTCCTCGTCGAGGCGGAGCCCGTCATCCCGGGTGGCTCGCCGTGGCATCGCGCCGACGGCTTCCGCCTCGGCACCCCGAGGCCCCGCGCCGTCACGCTCGAGGTCGGGAGCGTCACGGAGACCGTCCTGCTGCAGCGAGCCGAGCACGGCTGGATCGCGACGGTCGGGGAGACCCGCGTCCACCTCGAGGTCGTGGGGAACGGGGTGATCCTCGACGGGATCCGTTCGCCACGGTCCTTCGCCGTCGACGGCGACACCGTGTGGCTGGGCGACGCCGGCTGGTCCGCCAGCGTGCGGCGTCCCTCGCGCCGGGAGCTGCTGGATGCCGCCCTCGCCCGCATCAGCCGCGAGGACGGTGCGGCGGACCCGCTCGTCCGCAGCCCCATGCCCGGCACGGTCGTGTCCGTGTCGGTGGAGGACGGCGCATCCGTGCAGGTCGGCGACGTCCTGCTCGCCGTCGAGGCCATGAAGATGGAGCACCAGCTCACCGCCGCCGTCGCCGGCGTCGTCCGCCTGTCCCTGAAACCCGGGGACCTCGTCAGGGCGCAGCAGGTCGTCGCGAGCATCGACGCCGCCGACGCGGCACCCGATCAGACAGCCAGTCCCGCAGAACAGCCCACGGAAGGGAACGCAGCATGAATTTCGAACTGAGCGAGGAGTACCAGGACCTCGTCGACACCGTCCGCGAGTTCGCGGACGAGGTCGTGGCCCCGGTGTCCGCCAAGCACGACGCCGAGCACAGCTTCCCCTACGAGGTCGTCAAGCAGATGGGCGACATGGGCCTCTTCGGCCTGCCGTTCCCCGAGGAGTACGGGGGAATGGGCGGCGACTACTTCGCCCTGTGCCTCGCGCTCGAGCAGCTGGCCCGCGTGGACCAGTCCGTGGCGATCACCCTCGAGGCCGGGGTGTCCCTCGGCGCCATGCCCGTCTACCGCTTCGGCACCGAGGAGCAGAAGCAGCAGTGGCTGCCCTCCCTCGCCTCCGGTGCGGCGCTCGGCGGCTTCGGCCTCACGGAGTCCGAGGCCGGTTCCGACGCCTCGGGGACCAAGACGACGGCGAAGCTCGAGGACGGCGCCGGCGGATCCGAGTGGGTCATCAACGGCACCAAGGAGTTCATCACCAACTCCGGCACCGACATCACCTCGCTCGTGACGGTCACCGCCGTGACCGGGACGAGCGAGCGCCCGGACGGCACGGTGAAGAAGGAGATCTCCACCCTCCTCGTCCCGTCCGACACGCCGGGCTTCACCGCCGAGAAGGCCTACAACAAGGTGGGCTGGAACGCCTCGGACACGCATCCGCTGACGCTCAAGGACGTCCGGGTCCCCGAGGCGAACCTCCTCGGCACCCGCGGTCGCGGCTACGCCAACTTCCTGCAGATCCTCGACGAGGGCCGCATCGCCATCGCCGCGCTCGCCACGGGCGCCGCCCAGGGCTGTGTCGAGCAGTCCGTCCGGTACGCGGGGGAGCGCATGGCCTTCGGCAGCACCATCGGCGCCTACCAGGCCATCCAGTTCAAGATCGCCCGCATGCAGGTCCGTGCCCATACCGCGCGCCTGGCCTACTACGACGCCGCCGCGCGGATGCTCGCCGGGAAGCCCTTCAAGACCCAGGCCTCGATCGCGAAGCTCGTCGCGGGTGAGGCGGCCATGGACAACGCCCGGGATGCGACACAGATCTTCGGCGGCTACGGGTTCATCAACGAGTTCGTGGTGTCCAGGCACTACCGTGACTCCAAGATCCTCGAGATCGGCGAGGGGACCACGGAGGTCCAGCTCATGCTCATCGCGAGGGACCTCGGACTCTGACCGCAGCGCGGACGGCGACGGCGACGTGAAGGAGAAGCAGTGATCAACAAGGTGGTCGGCAGTGCGGCGGAGGCCGTGGCGGACATCCCGGACGGCGCCTCGCTCGCCGTCGGCGGGTTCGGTCTGTGCGGGATCCCGGTGACGCTCATCGATGCCCTGCACGCGCAGGGGACGGCGGAGCTCGAGACGGTCAGCAACAACTGCGGCGTGGACGGCTGGGGCCTCGGGATCCTCCTGTCCGATCACCGCATCCGACGGACCATCAGCTCCTACGTCGGCGAGAACAAGGAGTTCGCGCGCCAGTACCTCTCGGGCGAGCTCGAGGTGGAGCTGACGCCGCAGGGCACGCTCGCCGAGAAGCTCCGGGCGGGCGGCGCGGGCATCCCCGCCTTCTACACGACGGCGGGGGTCGGCACGCAGGTCAGCGAGGGCGGCCTGCCGCAGCGGTACGACGCCGAGGGGAACATCGCCGTCGCCTCCCAGGCCAAGGAGGTGCGGTCCTTCGACGGCGTCGACTACGTGCTGGAGGAGTCGCTGCGGCCCGACTACGCCATGGTGCACGCCTGGAAGGGGGACCGGCACGGCAACCTCGTCTTCCACGCGACCGCGATGAACTTCAACCCGCTCTGCGCGCAGGCCGGGCGGATCACCATCGCGGAGGTCGAGGAACTCGTCGAGCCGGGCGAGCTGGACCCCGCACAGGTCCACACACCCGGTATCTTCGTGCAGCGCGTCGTCGTCGCCGGCGATGTTCAGAAGCGCGTCGAGAAGCGGACCGTCTCGATCGCCGGCAGCCCCGATCCGCAGGCCGGCCTCAACGCACCCGAAGGAGCATGACGATGGCGCTCACCCGCAACGACCTCGCCGCGAGGGTCGCCCTGGAGCTCGAGAACGGCCAGTACGTCAATCTCGGCATCGGCATGCCCACGCTCATCCCGAACTACATCCCCGACGGCGTCGAGGTGGTGCTGCACTCGGAGAACGGCATCCTCGGCGTGGGACCCTACCCCGCGGAGGACGCCGTCGATCCCGACCTCATCAACGCCGGCAAGGAGACCGTCACCGCGAACGCCGGTGCCGCCTACTTCGACTCGGCCGCGTCCTTCGGCATGATCCGCGGTGGCCACGTGGACGTCGCCGTGCTCGGCGCGATGGAGGTCGCCCGGAACGGCGACCTCGCGAACTGGATGGTGCCGGGGAAGATGGTCAAGGGCATGGGCGGTGCCATGGATCTCGTGTTCGGTGCCAAGCGGGTGATCGTCATGATGGAGCACGTCGACCGTGCCGGACGCCCCAAGATCGTCGAGGCGTGCTCCCTCCCGCTGACGGGCAAGGGCTGCGTGAACCGCATCGTCACCGACCTCGCCGTGATCGACGTCGAGGCGGACGGCCTCGTGCTGCGCGAGACGGCGCCCGGTGTCACGGTCGACGACGTGGTGGCGGCCACGGGCGCACCGCTGCGGATCGCCCTCACGGACGCCGCGGCGTGACCGCTCCCGCCGCCCCGTCGGGCGACACCGACGGGACAGCCCCCGACCGCCGCGTCATCGAGCAGCGTGGTCTCTACCTCGACGAGCTCGACGTGGGTGCCGTCTACGCCCACCGGCCGGGCCGTACCCTCACCGAGGCGGACAACGTCCTGTTCACGACCCTCACCATGAACACCCAGGCCCTGCACCTCGACGCCGCCTGGTCCGAGGGCCAGCCGTTCGGCCAGCGGCTCGTCAACTCGATGCTGACCCTCGCGACGCTCGTCGGCCAGTCGGTCTCGCAGCTGACGCAGGGCACCATCGTGGCGCAGCTGGGCCTGACCGACGTCGCCTTCCCGAAGCCGCTCTTCCACGGGGACACCCTGTACACGGAGACGGAGGTCACCGGTGTCCGCGCGTCCTCGTCCCGCCCCGGCCAGGGCATCGCGACCATGACCCACACCGGACGCAACCAGCACGGCGACGTCGTCGCCACCGCCACCCGCTCGGTGCTCATGTGGTCCTCGGCGGCGGCCCCGACCACAGCACGGACGACGGCCCCGACGACGGTCGCGCAGGAGCGAGTATGAGCGGCATCCAGCTCGGACCCGCACTCCTCTTCTGCCCGGCCGATCGCCCCGAGCGCTACGCGAAGGCGGCCGAGCGGTCGGACACGGTCATCCTCGACCTCGAGGACGCCGTCGCTCCCGCCGCGAAGCCGGCCGCCCGGCAGGCGCTCGCCGCCTCGTCGCTCGATCCCGCCCGGACCGTGGTCCGCCTGAACGCCGTCGGCACGGCCGACTTCGCCCTCGACTGCGAGGCCGTCCGCGGCACGCCGTACCGGACGGTCATGCTGGCCAAGACCGAATCACCGGAGGACGTCGACGCCGTCCGCTCGGCCCTCGGCGAGGTCGACGTCATCGCCCTCTGCGAGACCGCGCGCGGCGTCGTGAACGCCGTGGGGATCGCCCGCGCGGAGGGTGTCACCGCGCTCATGTGGGGCGCGGAGGACCTGGTCGCCTCCCTCGGCGGCACGTCCAGCCGGTCGCCGGACGGCATGTACCGCGCCGTGGCCCTGCACGCGCGCTCGCAGGTGCTGCTCGCCGCCGGGTCGGCGGGCCGCACCGCCATCGACGCCGTGTACGTGGACATCGCCGATGCCCGCGGCTTGGGCCTGGAGGCGGAGGATGCCGTCGCCTCGGGCTTCGGCGCCAAGGCCTGCATCCACCCGGGCCAGGTCGCAGCCGTGCGCACGGCATTCGCGCCCGCCGCCGCCGACGTCGAGCACGCGCGGGCGCTGCTCGCCGCCGCCGAGCACGAGCGCGGGGTCTTCACCCACGAGGGGCGCATGGTCGACGAGCCCATCCTCCGGCACGCCCGGAGCGTGCTGGCCAGGGCCCGCGCCTGACGGTCGGGCTCCTGCGGGATACTGGTCCCATGGATTTCAGCAACCCGACGCGGGAGCACCGGCGCGTCACCATCCTCGGTTCCACCGGCTCCATCGGCACGCAGGCCCTCGACGTCATCGCCGCCGCACCGGACCGGTTCAGCGTCGCCGGGATCAGCGCGGGCGGGCGGGATCCGGAGCTCCTCGCACGCCAGGCCGTCGCCGTCCGGGCCCCGGCGGTCGGCGTCGCCACCGGCAGCGAGGCCGTGCTCGAGCAGGCCATCGGCACGGCAGCGGACGAGGCCGGCGTGTCCGGCTACGCACCCCGGCTCTTCGTGGGGGACCGGGCGGCCTCGGACGTCGCGGCGTGGCCCGACGCGGACGTCGTCCTCAACGGCATCACCGGGTCCATCGGCCTGGAGCCGACGCTGGCGGCGCTGGGTGCCGGGCACCTCCTCGCGCTCGCCAACAAGGAATCGCTGATCGCCGGGGGAGCCCTCGTGCGCGCGGCGGCCGCCCCCGGCCAGCTCGTCCCCGTGGACTCCGAGCACTCCGCCATCGCGCAGGCCCTGCGCGGCGGGACTGCGGACGAGGTGGACCGGCTCGTGCTGACGGCGTCCGGCGGTCCGTTCCGCGGCATGACGCGGGCACAGTTGCAGGACGTCACGCCGGCGCAGGCCGTCGCCCACCCCACCTGGGACATGGGCCGCGTGATCAGCACCAACTCCGCGTCGATGGTGAACAAGGCCCTCGAGGTCATCGAGGCGCACCTGCTGTTCGACATCCCGCTCGAGCGCATCGACGTCGTCGTGCACCCGCAGTCCATGATCCACTCCATGGTCCAGTTCATCGACGGATCCACGCTCGCCCAGGCATCGCCGCCGGACATGCGCCTGCCCATCGCCCTCGGCATCGGCTGGCCGTTCCGCGTGGCCGGGTCCGCCCGCGCCTGCGATTGGAGCCGGCCGTCGGAGTGGACGTTCGAGCCGCTCGACGAGCAGGCCTTCCCCGCGATCGTGGAGGCCAAGCGGGCGGCAGCCGAGGGCGGCACGCGCATGGCGGTGTTCAACGCCGCGAACGAGGAGGCCGTCGAGGCGTTCCACCAGGGAGCCATCGGCTTCACGGACATCGTGGACATCGTGTCCGCCGTCGTCGACGAGCAGCGCCGCCTGGACGCGGATGCAGGAACTGCGCTGACCCTGGCTGCCGTGCTCGAGGCGGAGCGCTGGGCACGTACGCGGGCGCGGATCCGTTGTGGGGTGGTGGAACCAGCGGCCGGGGCGGCCGCTGCCGAAGACCTGAAGGACACGTTATGACCGTTCTGCTGTTCATCGCCGGCGTCCTCGTCGTCGTCGTCGGCATCGCCGCGTCGATCGCCCTGCACGAGGTGGGGCACCTGGTCCCCGCGAAGCTGTTCCGGGTCCGGGTCACGCAGTACATGGTGGGGTTCGGGCCGACCGTCTGGTCCCGCCGCCGCGGGGAGACCGAGTACGGGTTCAAGGCCATCCCGGCAGGCGGCTACGTCTCGATGGTGGGCATGTTCCCGCCTGCCTCGACGGCGGCCGGAGCCGTGCGGCGGTCCAGCACGGGCGTCTTCCAGCAGCTCACCGACGACGCGCGCCAGGCGGCCGCCGAGCAGCTGCAGCCCGGCGACGAGGACCGCGTGTTCTACAAGCTGCCCATCTGGAAGCGCATCATCATCATGCTCGGTGGTCCCCTGATGAACCTGCTGATCGGGACCGTGCTGTTCGCCGTCCTGATCATGGGCTTCGGCACCGCGCAGCCCACCACCACGCTGTCCTCCGTCTCCGAGTGCGTCGTCCCCGCGAGCCAGCAGGCCGCCACGGGCCAGACCGAGTGCACGCCGGCCGACCCGGCCGCTCCCGGCTCCGAGGCGGGCCTGCTGCCCGGGGATCGGATCGTCGCCTTCGACGGCCGGGAGGTCGCCGACTGGGACTCCTTCTCGGGCTGGATCCGCGAGGCCGCGGGCCGCGAGGTGTCCATCAGCTACGTGCGCGACGGCGAGACCATCGAGTCGACCATCACGCCCCTCCTGACGGAGCGGCCCGTCGCCTCGGAGGACGGCACGCCTCTGGTGGACGACGACGGCGTGGCGGTGACGCAGGAGGTCGGCTTCCTCGGCGTCGGGTCCACGCAGGAGCTCGTCCCGCAGCCCGCGGGTGAGGTGCTGCCCGCCGTGGGCGATTCCCTCGCCCGGGTGGCCGGGGTGGTGCTCAACCTGCCGCAGCGTGTCGTCGACGTCGGTCAGGCAGCGTTCTCCGACGCGCCGCGTGATCCCGAGGGGCCCATCAGCGTGGTGGGTGTCGGGCGGATCGCCGGCGAGATCTCGGCGATGGAGGAGATCCCGGTGGCGTCCCGGACCGCGACGCTCATCGGCCTGGTGGCCGGCGTGAACCTGGCCCTGTTCGTCTTCAACCTGATCCCCCTCCTCCCGCTCGACGGCGGACATGTGGCGGGCGCCCTGTGGGAGGGACTGAGGAGGACGTTCGCCCGCCTGGTCCGGCGTCCCGATCCGGGGCCGTTCGACATGGCGAAGCTCCTCCCGCTCACCTATGCGGTGGCGATCCTGCTGATGGGCATGGGCGTGCTCCTGATCTACGCCGACATCGTGAAGCCGGTCGACTTGTTCGGCTGATCGGTTGTAAATCGTATTTCAACCCCATAAGGTTGATGAATGTTCGTCCTCACCATCGACCAGATCGGCAGCCGGAGCTCGACCGACCGGATTCCCGAGCTGCTCGCGCTCCTCCGTCCGGTCCCCACGGTCCTGCCGTGGGAGCGATCGGTCGGCGACGAGGCCCAGGGCGTCCTCGCCGGGTCATCCGACGTCGTCCAGGCCGTGCTCCTGTGCCTCCGCGCGGGCGGCTGGTACATCGGTATCGGCGTCGGGGAGATCGACACGCCGCTGCCCACCTCTCCCCGGGAGGGACGCGGTTCGGCCTTCGTCCACGCCCGGGCCGCCGTCGACCGTGCGAAGAAGACGGGGGAGCGCGCGCCGCTCGCGGTCGAGGGGCCCGACGGCGCAGCCGAGGCGGAGGGCGTCCTGGCTCTCCTCGGACGCCATGTCCTGGCGCGGTCGGAGGCCGAGTGGCGCATCCTCGACCTCCTCGAACCGGGAGTGCGCGGCACGCAGACCGCCGTCGCCCGGACGCTGGGCATCACGCCGCAGGCCGTGAGCAAGGCCGCCGCCAGGGCGGCCTGGCACGAGGAGCAGGCGGTGCGACCCGCGGCGGCGCGGCTGCTGACGTGGGTGGACCGTGACGCGGTGACGCCGTGACGAGGTGACGCCGTGACGAGGTGACGCCGTGACGCCGTGACGCGGTGACGCGGTGACGCAAAGACGCCGTGACGCCTGTCCCGCGGGCGGGGCGCAGCGGTGGCCGCGATCGTGGGTGCCGTGCGGTAGACATGGAGCAGGACGGTCGGGCCGGGCGTCCGGCCGGTCGCGGAAGGGGAATCGATGGAGGCTCTGTGGATCGTCGTGGCCCTGCTCGCCGCGGGCGGCGTCGGACTACCCGTGACCATGCTGGTGCTGCGCCTGGCCCGGTCGGTCGACACCGCGGAGCGCCGCCGCGCAGAACCGCCCGAGCCCGCCGACCAGCCCCAGTTCGAGCTGCCGGCACCGCCCGCCGAGCCTCCGAGGGCGCCGGTGGACGCCCTGCCGCCGGGCGTCCTGCGCGGCGGGCTGGTGATCGGGGTGCTCGAGCGCCTCGCGGTCACCGTGGCGATCCTCGGCGGTCAGCCGGTCGCGATCGCCTACGTCGTGGCGGTGAAGGCCCTGGGCAGGTACGCGGAGCTGAAGGAGTCACCCGCGGCCTCCGAGCGCTTCATTATCGGGACCCTGGCCTCCATGCTGTGGGCCGCGGGTGTCGCGTCGGTCGTCAAGGTCTACCTGCTGTGATTCACGTAGGGTGAGGCCATGAGTATCTTCGCCGTCGAATACGTGTACAACCCCGATCACGAGGAGCTCCGCGCGGAGCACCGCCCCGCGCACCGCCAGTGGCTCGAGGAGCTCGTCGGGCAGGGCCGCGTCCTCGCCGCAGGACCCTTCACGGACGGCAGCGGCGCGCTCCTGATGTTCTCCGCCGAGACGGAGGCGGACCTCAACCAGCTCGTCAGCGAGGACCCCTTCGCGCGGGTCGGTGCCATCTCGGCCGTGCAGACCACGGAGTGGAACCCGGTCATCGGGGCGTTCCGCGACCGCGTGTGAGCACCGTGTGAGATGGATCGCGGGCGGCCCGCGAAGCCCCGGGTCGGGTGGATAATGAAATCAGGAATCTCGTCACACGAGCGGTTCAGGCCGCCAGCATGGAGGATGTTTTGACCTCGGTCAGCCTAGGAATGCCAGCAGCACCGCCGCCCGTCCTCGCCCCCCGGCGCAAGACCCGCCAGATCAAGGTCGGATCGGTGGGTGTGGGCTCGGATTCGCCGATCAGCATCCAGTCGATGACCACCACGCCGACCACGGACATCAACGGGACGCTGCAGCAGATCGCGGAGCTCACGGCCACGGGCTGCGACATCGTCCGTGTCGCCTGCCCCTCCGCCGACGACGCCGCGGCGCTGCCCATCATCGCGAAGAAGTCGCAGATCCCCGTGATCGCGGACATCCACTTCCAGCCCAAGTACGTGTTCGCCGCGATCGACGCCGGCTGCGCCGCGGTCCGCGTCAATCCGGGCAACATCCGCAAGTTCGACGACCAGGTCAAGCAGATCGCCGCGGCGGCGAAGGCCGCCGGGACCTCGATCCGCATCGGCGTCAACGCCGGCTCGCTCGATCCCCGGCTGATGGAGAAGTACGGCAAGGCGACGCCCGAGGCCCTCGTCGAGTCCGCCGTGTGGGAGGCATCCCTCTTCGAGGAGCACGACTTCCACGACTTCAAGATCTCCGTGAAGCACAACGACCCCGTCATCATGGTGCGGGCCTACGAGCTCCTCGCCGAGCGCGGCGACTGGCCGCTGCACCTCGGCGTCACCGAGGCCGGCCCCGCCTTCCAGGGCACCATCAAGTCCGCCACGGCCTTCGGCGCCCTGCTCTCCAAGGGGATCGGCGACACCATCCGCGTCTCGCTCTCCGCCCCGCCGGTCGAGGAGGTCAAGGTCGGCAACCAGATCCTGCAGTCCCTGAACCTCCGCCCCCGCAAGCTGGAGATCGTCTCCTGCCCGTCGTGCGGCCGCGCCCAGGTGGACGTCTACACGCTCGCCGAGGAGGTCACCGCCGGCCTCGAGGGCATGGAGGTGCCCCTCCGCGTCGCGGTGATGGGGTGCGTCGTGAACGGTCCTGGAGAGGCCCGCGAGGCCGACCTCGGCGTCGCGTCCGGCAACGGCAAGGGACAGATCTTCGTTCGGGGAGAGGTCATCAAGACCGTCCCCGAGGACCAGATCGTGGAGACACTCATCGAGGAAGCGATGCGGCTCGCAGAGGAGATGGGTGAGGCTGATGGCGAAACTGCTGGCCAGGGTGGCCCCATGGTTACCGTTAGCTAGACCCCAGGCCGATCCCGAAGGACCGTGGTCCTTCCGCGTCCTCGGCGAACAGGACACCCGGGACCTCTGGGCGATCGTCAACGACGACCCGGTGGCGAACGTGTTCGTGGCGTCGCACCTCGACTCGAGGGGGAGTGCCGCGCCGTCGCTCGCGGGCGGGGAGATCATCGGCATGTTCCGGCACAACGAGCTGCGCGCCGCCTGCTGGGCGGGCGTGAACCTCGTACCGGTCGGCGTCACGGACGAGACCGGGGCCATCTTCGGCGACCATCTCGGGCGCTCCGGCCGCACCTTCTCCTCCATCTTCGGACTCTCCGAGGGCGTCATGGACCTCTGGTCCACCCTCGAGGACTACAGCGGAGAACCCTTCGACGTGCGCCCCACCCAGCCGCTCATGGCGATCCACTCGGACCCGCTCATCGCACCGGCCGAGGACCTGCGCTTCACCCGGCCCGAGGAGCTCGACCGGCTCCTGCCCGCCTGTGCGGCGATGTTCGAGGAGGAGGTGGGCTACTCACCGTTCATCGGCGGATCGGACCACTACCGCCGCCGTGTCGCCTCCCTCATCGGACGGAAGCACTCCCTGGCGGCGTTCGACGACGGCGGCACGGTGGTCTTCAAGGCCGAACTGGGCACCGTGTCCTCCCAGGCCGTCCAGGTGCAGGGCGTGTGGATGAACCCCGACCACCGGGGCGAGGGACGCAGCGCGGCCTACATGGCCGCAGTCGTCGTCGCCGCCCGCTCCCTGGCACCGACGGTGAGCCTCTACGTGAACTCGTATAACGCGCGCGCCATCGCCGCGTACAAGCGCGTGGGGTTCGATCAGGTGGACACCTTCGCGACCATCCTCTTCTGAGGAGCCGCCAGCGGGGCGCCCGTCGCGTGCCCGTCCCGGCGGGCCGACCCGCTAGATTGGTACCTGTTGTCTCCCGCCGGACGGCGGTGGGACCGATGGCAGCGCACCACCCAGACGAACGGACACCCGCGTGGTCTTACGACTCTCGACCCTCTTCCTGCGCACCCTGCGCGAGGATCCCGCCGACGCCGAGGTGGCGAGCCACCGCCTGCTCCTCCGCGCGGGCTACATCCGGCGAGCGGCCCCCGGGATCTACAGCTGGCTGCCGCTGGGACTGAAGGTGCTGGCGCGCGTCGAGGCGATCGTCCGCGAGGAGATGGAGGCGATCGGAGCGCAGGAGGTCCACTTCCCGGCGCTGCTCCCCAAGGAGCCCTACGAGGCCACCAACCGCTGGACCGAGTACGGCGACGGCATCTTCCGCCTCCAGGACCGCAAGGGCGCGGACTACCTCCTGGCGCCCACGCACGAGGAGATGTTCACGCTGCTGGTGAAGGACCTGTACACCTCCTACAAGGACCTTCCCGTCAGCCTGTTCCAGATCCAGACCAAGTACCGCGACGAGGCGAGGCCCCGCGCGGGACTCCTCCGCGGCCGCGAGTTCATCATGAAGGACTCCTACTCCTTCGACATCGACGACGAGGGCCTCGAGGCGAGCTACCAGCTGCACCGGGGAGCCTACCTGCGGATCTTCGAGCGTCTCGGGCTCGACGTCGTCCCCGTCACCGCGACGGCCGGGGCCATGGGCGGGTCCAGGAGCGAGGAGTTCCTCCACCCCACCCCGATCGGCGAGGACACCTTCGTGCGCTCCGCCGGCGGCTACACCGCCAACGTGGAGGCCGTGACCACGGTGGTCCCGGAGCCCGTGGACTTCTCCGCCGCCCCCGCGGCCGAGGTGCGGGACACGCCCGACACCCCCACCATCGACACGCTCGTGGCCCATGCCAACGCCTCGGCACCGCGTGAGGACCGTGCCTGGACGGCGGCGGACACGCTGAAGAACGTGGTGCTCGCCGCTGTGCTGCCGACCGGCGAGCGGGAGATCGTCGTCGTCGGCGTTCCCGGTGACCGGTCCGTGGACCTCAAGCGCATCGAGGCGACCATCGCCGGCCACCTCGAGACGGGCGGGGAAGTGACCGTTGAGGCTGCGAACGAGGACGACCTGAAGAAGAACCCCGGACTGGTCAAGGGCTACATCGGCCCCGGCCTCACCCCCGGGGACGCCGTGCTCGGGGCCGACGCGTCGACGGGCCTGCGCTACCTCGTGGACCCACGGATCGTCAGCGGTACCGCCTGGATCACCGGCGCCAACGAGCAGGGCAGGCACGTGTTCGGACTGGTGGCCGGCCGCGACTTCACCTGGGACGGCACCATCGAGGCCGTGGAGGTGCGCGAGGGCGACGAGGCCCCCGACGGATCCGGCCCGCTGGTGGCCGCCCGCGGCATCGAGATGGGCCACATCTTCCAGCTCGGCCGGAAGTACGCGGAGGCCCTCGGCCTCAAGGTCCTGGACCGGAACGGGAAGCTCGCCACCGTGACCATGGGCTCCTACGGGGTGGGTGTCACCCGCGCCATCGCGGCCCTCGCGGAGGCCAACCACGACGATCGGGGACTGATCTGGCCCCGCCACGTCGCCCCCGCCGATGTCCACGTCGTGGCGACGGGCAAGGGCGCCGAGATCTTCGAGGCGGCCGAGAAGCTCGCCGTCGATCTCGAGGCGGCCGGTCTGACGGTGCTCTACGACGACCGTCCGAAGGTCTCTCCCGGCGTGAAGTTCGGAGATGCGGAGCTCATCGGCGTCCCGACGATCGTCGTCGTGGGCCGTGGGCTCGCCGAGGGGGTCCTCGAGGTCAAGGACCGCCGCACGGGCGAGGCGCAGAACGTCGCGGTGGCCGACGCCGTCGCGCTGGTGCGCGGCATCGCCGCAGACTAGCGGCGATGTTCCCCGTGGGCTCGGGACTCGAGGAACTGCACCTCGCGACCATCCTGCTGGTCCTCGTCGCGGGATTCGCAGCGGGCTGGGTCGATGCCGTCGTGGGCGGCGGAGGCCTGCTGCAGCTCCCGGCTCTGCTGCTGGTGCCCGGCATCACGCCCGTCGAGGCCCTCGCCACGAACAAGCTGGGCTCCATCTTCGGGACGACGACGAGCGCCGTCACGTACTACCGGCGCGCGCATCCCGACCTGCGGACGGCGCTGCCCATGGCGGCGATCGCCCTCGGAGGCAGCTTCGGCGGCGCCATCCTGGCCGCGTCGCTGCCGTCGTCGGTCTTCAAGCCGATCATCGTGGCCGCCCTCGTCGCCGTCGCGATCTTCACCGCGCTGAAGCCGTCCGTGGGGACCCTCACGCAGCTGCGCCACCACGGCGCACGCCACTACGGCACGGCGGCCGGCATCGGACTCGTCATCGGGTTCTACGACGGGCTGATCGGCCCGGGCACGGGATCCTTCCTCATCATCGCGATGGTCACGCTGCTGGGGTACAACTTCCTCGGCGCCAGCGCGAAGGCGAAGATCGTGAACATGGCGACCAACTTCGGTGCCCTCATGTTCTTCCTGCCCAACGGGTCCATCCTGTGGGGCCTCGGCCTGCTGCTCGGCGTCGCGAACATGGCCGGTGGCTACACGGGCTCCCGCATGGCGATCAGCCAGGGCAGCAGGTTCATCCGGATCGTGTTCCTCGCGGTCGTCGGCGCGCTGATCGTCAAGCTGGGCTACGACGTGTGGGTGGAGAACATCCGACCGCTGATGGCGTCCGACTAGTCCCTGCCGGGTGGTCCCTGCCGGGTGATTCCCTCCGGCCGCTCCTGGCGGGCGCCGCCTACAGGGCGGGCAGGTCGCCCACCGCAGGCAGGCCGTCGAGGGTCCTGCCGAGCACCGAACTGGCGACCCAGAGCGAGCGCTCGGCATCGCCGGTCCGCCCGTGACCGAGGTAGGAGAGTGCGTTCCTGACCTCCCGCACCACCGTCCAGCCGCGCGCCAGCTCCCCGTCGAAGCCCGCTGCCGCGGCGAGGGCGGAGCAGTGTGCCCGGAGATGGCCGGCCGGATCCGTCCCGTCGAGCTCGCCGAGCCTGTTCCACAGCATGGGCGCGACGGCGTACTCCGCGTCACCGAGGACGAGTTTGGGGTCGATCGCGGTGAAGTCGCGCAGCTGTCCCGGTGTCGACGGCAGGAGATTCCCGTAGTGCAGGTCGGTGTGCACCAGCACGTCCCGCTCTGACCGCCGGCCGAGCACCCCCCGCGACTGGCACACCTCGAGGGCGGACTCCATCAGCCACCGCGGGAAGGGTTCGCCGAGTTCGTCCCAGCGTGCCGGCAGCGTGTCCGTCCACTGCTCGGCCTCGGAGGCCAGATGCGGGAAGGACGCCCAGAGCGGGCTGTCGCCCGGCGTGATGGACAGCCGGCGGACCACATCGGCCCAGGGCCCCGGGGTCTCGTCGAGGGGTACGTCACGCAGGGACCGGTCGCCGTCGAGCCGGTCGAGCAGCAGGGTGAAGTCAGGGCGTGAGGCCGCGAGCAGGGTCACCGCGCCGTGCCCGTCCCACAGCTCCAGCGCGTCCGGCTCGGGACGGGCCTCCTCGTGCGGGATCGTGATCTTGAGGACCGCAGCCGCGGGGCCGGTCGCCCTCCGGCGGGTCACCGGCACGACGACGGCGCACTGTCCGGCCCAGGCGGGCTGCCCCGGCGGCAGATCGAGCTCCAGGTCCCAGGCGGCGAGACGATCCATCAGGACGGTGCTCCACTCCCGCATCCACCGTGCACCACCCTCGATGGTGCGGGCGCTGGCCACGAGCTGCGGGGGCAGGTCCGGCGGCCCGGCGACGGACTGTCGAGGCGGATGACCGTGCTCAGCCATCACCGGGCTCCGGTGCGACGGAGGGTGCAGTGGTGCCGGGTGCGGCGCCGCCGGCCGGATCCGCGGCATCCTCCAGGCCGGGGAGCGCCGTCAGCGGCGTCCCGGCGTCGAGACTGCGCTGCGCGGCCGCGTTGTACGAGGTGACGGCCCAGGCGCGAGCCTCGGGTCCGACGGTGGCGAGGAGGTCGACGTAGAAGACGGCGTGGTCCTGCTCGAGCTCCCGCACGGCGCCGGCGGGATCGGCGCGGAACCCCGTACCCAGCGCGTGACCGGCAGGGGCGGGGCCGGCCGGTGCGCAGAGCAGGGCCAGGCGCTCGGCTGCGGCGTCTGCCGCAGCCCGGTGGACACCCGACCGCGCCAGGGCGTCGCCCGGTTCCGGGAGCAGGGCGGCTGCGACGTCGTAGGCGTAGGCGGCGCGCTCCTCGGCGGCCTTGGCCTCCAGCAGGGCTGCGCGATCCGCGTCCGGGCCCAGGGGAGTGTCCGTGCACTCGACATCGGGGTCCACCGTGCCCGCTCCGCCGGGACGCGCCCCCGACGGACCGGGGCCGGCTCCGGGCGCCCCCGTCGGCGGGATCGCGGTGGCCGGACCGGACGGCACGGAAGGAGGGGATGAGGGGCCGTCCGGTCCGCCGGGCAGCCCGGAGAAGAGACCGGTCCCGGCCGCGAGATCGGTCGCGGGGACGGCATCGGCCGGGGGGAGACCGGGGTCGGCGCCGAGGAGCACGGACAGCAGCACGGCGTTCCGCCACTGGTTCGCCCCGGCTGCGGCGAGCACGCGGCCCGGACCCGGCTCGGCCTGCGCGGCATCATGGAGGCTTCGGAGCGCACTCTCCCGGAGCCCGGCGAGGACCGCACGGCCGTCGGCCGTCACCGCCGGGCCGGGCGTCGAGGACGCTTCCGGAGACGGCAAGAGGGGTTCCGATCCCTCGGGGTCCTGCGTCGGCGCTGCGGGAGAGCGCGGCAGCGCGACGGCGTCCGCCTGCACCTCGAGGTCCTCGGCGAGGGCGGTGAGGACGTCCGCGGCGGCCGGATCGAGGGCCGCGGCAGACCGCGCGTCCGCCGCCAGCGCGGTGTAGCCCGCCTCGGCGTCGAGCTGTGCCTGTTCGGTGGGGGAGGAGGACGGCCCGTCGGGTTCGGGCGGCCGCACGCCCAGGCCGAGGCCGACGACGAGGAGCACGGCGACGAACAGGCCGACCAGCCGGACGGCCCAGCCGGCGGCCCGACGCAGGC
Source organism: Arthrobacter sp. CP30 (assembly GCF_053470025.1). Classification (NCBI taxonomy): domain Bacteria; kingdom Bacillati; phylum Actinomycetota; class Actinomycetes; order Micrococcales; family Micrococcaceae; genus Arthrobacter; species Arthrobacter sp. CP30. Next base: position 85,310 of record NZ_JBQEMM010000007.1, on the reverse strand, counting down.
CGGAGGTCCGGCGCCCTTCGCGCGCCCGATCGCCGCCCTTCCGCCCCCGCACAGTCACAGTCCCCGATGATGCCACGGAGGGCCGCGTTCCCCCCGGTCACACACCGGGCGCCACGGAATGTCGGTACTCTTGGTGGACAACATCATCGAGTGGGAGGCAGCCATGGCGGTCCGGTCCGGGAACGAAAATCAAGCCTCGACCCGCAAGACGGCCGTCGAGGCCGAACTGCAGGCCGAGGCACAGCGCCTGCGGACCAGGCTGCAGCCCGTGGTGGAGCAGCACAACCTCTATCTGGAGGATGTGGACATCAAGGTCGCCGGCTCGCACCGCACTGTGCACGTGGTCGTCGACCTCCCCGAGGAAGCCTCCGGCAGCGTCGGCCTCGATGTGATCTCCGCCATCTCCACCGACCTCTCGGCCGCCATGGACAGCGACCCGGACGACGACGACCGCCCGTACAGCCTCGAGATCTCCTCGCCCGGTGTCTCGCGGCCCCTCACGGAACCGCGGCACTGGCGACGCAGTGTCGGGCGCCTGGTGGAGGTCAAGCCGGTCACCGGCGACGTCGTGGTCGGCAGGCTGCAGGAGGTCACCGCCTCCGGTATCCGGCTCCTCCCGCAACTGCCCGTCAAGAAGGGCATGAAGCCGAAGCAGGGCGACCCCCTCGCGCTCGAGTTCGCCAAGATCCGCACGGGGACCGTGCAGGTCGAATTCGCGCATCTCGATGATGAACACACCGACCACACCGATGGGGCCGAACCGGATTCCTCCGGCGCCGAGCACCACGCGTAAGGAGATCCACATGGACATCGACATGAGCGCCCTGAGGCTGCTCGAGCGCGAGCGGGAGATCCCGCTCGACAAGCTCATCCCGACGATCGAGCAGGCACTGCTCATCGCCTATCACCGCTCCCCGGGGGCGCAGGAGACCGCACGCGCGGAGCTCGATCGCCGCAACGGCCACGTCACCATCTGGGCGACGGAGAAGAACGACGACGGCGAGAGCGTCGGCGAGTTCGACGACACCCCGAGCGGCTTCGGCCGTATCGCGGCGAGCACGGCGCGCCAGATCATCCTGCAGCGGCTGCGTGACGCGGAGGACGAGAACATCCTCGGCGAGTTCCGCGGCAAGGAGGGCGAACTCGTCGCCGGCATGATCCAGCAGGGCAACAACCCGCACATGATCCAGGTGAACCTCGGGTCCGTCGAGGCCGTCCTGCCGCCGCCCGAGCAGGTCCCCGGCGAGAAGTACCTGCACGGCACCCGGCTCCGTGCCTTCGTCGTCGATGTCCACCGTGGGATGAAGGGCCCCTCGATCACGCTGTCGCGGTCCCACCCCGGCCTGGTCAGGAAGCTCTTCGAGCTGGAGGTGCCGGAGATCGCGGACAGGACCGTCGAGATCGTTGCCCTGGCACGCGAGGCGGGTCACCGGACGAAGATCGCGGTCAAGGCCAACGTCCCGGGCGTCAACGCCAAGGGTGCATGCATCGGGGAGATGGGGACGCGGGTCCGTGCGGTCATGAACGAGCTCAACGACGAGAAGATCGACATCGTGGACTACAACGACGACGCCGCGGCCTTCATCGCCAGCTCGCTGTCGCCGTCGCGCGTCACCTCCGTCACGATCACGGACGAGGCCACGCGCTCCGCCCGCGTCGTCGTGCCCGACTACCAGCTGTCCCTGGCCATCGGCAAGGAGGGCCAGAACGCGCGCCTCGCGGCGAAGCTGACCGGATGGCGGATCGACATCGTGTCCGATGCCGCGCAGCCCGCGCAGGCGACGAAAGCCTGATCCGTCCGGTCTCCCGGAACGGTCGGAAGGGGTAGAATGGAAGGGACTGCTGTCGAGTCGCGCCCGGACGACGTCGGTTCACGACGAGGATCCGGGCACCATCCGGCGGATGCCCATCCCGTACGCACCTGCGTGGGATGCCGCCGGCGGGACCGCCAGTCACACGTGATGCGGGTCGTTGCACGACCGATGGACGGACAGATCGTCGCCGTCATCGATGAGCGGCGCCGGCTATCCGGACGGGGTGCTTGGCTGCATCCCGACCCGGCATGCATGGACACGGCCATCAAGCGGAGGGCCTTCAGCAGGGCCTTCCGCGGACCGGTCGACACTGCGCAGTTGGCAGTGGACTTCCAGGCATACCTGGGGCGTCTGAACCGAGGCCCCGATTCACCACCGTCCTCCCTGAAAGCGGGTCAGAACCCTCATGGAAACCCGATGAGAACCCAGCGATGAGTGCGCAACGATGACCCATCCGTTGCGCTCTGCATTCGATCTGCCAGCCGCCCTCGCGACTGGGATCAGCAGTAGGAAATAGACGGTTCGTGCCTGACTCGGTGCGGACCGAGACAGGAGAAATGTGGCCAAGGTCCGCGTACACGAGCTCGCGAAAGAGCTCGGTATAACCTCGAAAGACGCAGTCGCAAAACTGCAGGAACTGGGCGAATTCGTTCGTTCAGCCTCGTCCACCATCGAGGCCCCCGTCGTGAAGAAGCTTCGCGGCGCATTCCCCGATGCCGGTGGCGCCAAGACCGCCCCGGCACCCGCACCCTCACGTCCCTCGGCGCCCACGCCGTCGGGCCCGAAGCCGGGAGCTGCCCAGGCGGCACCCGAAGCGCCAGCACCCGCAGCGCCGGCAGCACCCGTTGCGCCGGCAGCGCCGGCGGCAGCAGCCCCGGCCGCTCCGCAGGCATCGCCGTTCTCGAACGGTGCCGCGCCCGCTGACGTCCCCGCCCCCGCCGCCCAGGCGACTCCCGCGCCGACCCAGCAGGGTTCGCAGGAGGAACCGGGCCGTCCCGGCCCCCGTCCGGCCACGCCGCCCGCGGCGCCGTCCGCAGGGACGACGCGTCCGTCGGGAGCCCGTCCCGGTGGCGCTCCCCGCCCGGGCAACAACCCGTTCGCGCCCTCGCAGGGCATGGGTTCGCGCCGCGGCGACACCGACCGTCCCGAGCGCACCTCGCGTCCGGGCAACAACCCGTTCGCGCCCTCGCAGGGGATGCCGCGCCCGGGCCGTCGTGACGATGCGCAGCAGCGCCCCGCCGCCGGTCCCGGTGGACCCCGTCCCGCAGCCGGTGCGGGCGGACCCCGTCCCGCGGCAGGTGCCGGCGGTCCCCGTCCGGGCGCACCCCGTCCCGGCGCCCCCCGTCCCGGTGGCGCACCCGGATCACGCCCCACCCCGGGCATGATGCCCAACCGCACCGAGCGTCCCGCTGCCCCCGGCCGCGGAGCACCCGGCGCGGGAGCCGGTCCGCGCCGCGGTCCCGGTGGAGCCCCCAACAGCCCGAGCGGTGCACCCGCCGGCGGCGGCTTCGGCAAGGGCGGCCGCGGACGCGGCGGCACCGCCGGTGCCTTCGGCAAGGGCGGCGCCGGTCGCGGCAAGCAGCGCAAGTCGAAGCGTGCGAAGCGGCAGGAACTCGAGCAGATGTCGGCTCCCTCGCTGGGCGGCGTCAGCGTACCCCGTGGGGACGGCAACACCGTCGTCACGATGCGCCGTGGCTCGTCCATCACGGACTTCGCCGACAAGATCGAGGCGAACCCCGCAGCACTGGTGACCGTGCTCTTCCACCTTGGCGAGATGGCCACGGCCACCCAGTCGCTGGACGAGGACACCTTCGAGGTCCTGGGAACCGAGCTCGGCTACAAGATCCAGGTCGTGTCCCCCGAGGACGAGGAGCGCGAACTCCTCAGCAGCTTCGACATCGACTTCGATGCGGAGCTCGAGGCCGAGGGTGACGATGACCTGGAGGCCCGCCCGCCGGTCGTCACGGTCATGGGCCACGTCGACCATGGTAAGACGCGACTGCTCGACGCCGTCCGCAACACCAAGGTCGTCGAGGGCGAGCACGGTGGCATCACCCAGCACATCGGTGCCTACCAGATCCAGCACGTCCACGAGGACTCCACGCGGGCCATCACCTTCATCGACACCCCCGGTCACGAGGCGTTCACCGCCATGCGTGCCCGTGGTGCGAAGGTCACGGACATCGCCGTGCTCGTCGTGGCCGCCGACGACGGCGTCATGCCGCAGACCGTCGAGGCGCTGAACCACGCCCAGGCAGCCAACGTGCCGATCGTCGTCGCCGTCAACAAGATGGACAAGGAAGGCGCGAACCCGGACAAGGTCAAGGGCCAGCTCACCGAGTACGGCCTGGTCCCCGAGGAATACGGTGGCGACACCATGTTCGTCCACGTCTCCGCGCTCCAGGGCATGGGGATCGACGAGCTCCTCGAGGCCGTCCTGCTCACGGCCGATGCCGCGCTGGACATGCGGGCCAACCCGAACAAGGACGCCCGCGGTATCGCGATCGAGGCCAACCTCGACCGCGGCCGGGGTGCTGTCGCGACGGTGCTCGTGCAGTCCGGAACGTTGAACGTCGGCGACACGATCGTGGCCGGTACGGCTCACGGCCGTGTGCGCGCGATGTTCGACGAGAACGGCGACGTCGTCACGAAGGCCGAGCCGTCCCGCCCGGTCCAGGTGCTGGGCCTATCCAACGTGCCCCGCGCCGGTGACACGTTCTTCGTCACGGACGACGAGCGCACCGCCCGTCAGATCGCCGAGAAGCGTGAGGCAGCGGACCGCAATGCGGCCCTCGCCAAGCGCCGCAAGCGCATCAGCCTCGAGGACTTCGACCAGGCCGTCGCCGACGGCAAGGTCGACACCCTCAACCTCATCCTCAAGGGTGACGTCTCGGGTGCCGTGGAGGCCCTGGAGGACTCGCTGCTCAAGATCGACGTCGGCGAAGGCGTGCAGCTGCGCGTCATCCACCGCGGCGTCGGTGCGATCACGCAGAACGACGTCAACCTGGCGACGGTCGACAACGCGATCATCATCGGCTTCAACGTCAAGCCGGCCGAGCGCGTCGCCGACCTGGCCGAGCGTGAGGGCGTCGACATGCGTTTCTACTCGGTCATCTACGCCGCGATCGACGATATCGAGCTCGCCCTCAAGGGCATGCTCAAGCCGGAGTACGAGGAGGTGCAGCTCGGTACCGCAGAGGTCCGCGAGGTGTTCCGTTCCTCCAAATTCGGCAACATCGCCGGTTCGATCGTCCGGTCGGGCATCATCCGGCGGAACTCGCGGGCCCGTGTCCTGCGCGACGGCAAGGTCATCGGGGACAACCTCTCCGTGGACTCGCTCAAGCGCTTCAAGGACGATGCCACCGAGGTCCGGACGGACTTCGAGTGCGGTATCGGCCTGGGGTCGTTCAACGACGTCAAGGAAGGCGACACCATCGAGACCTTCGAGATGCGGGAGAAGCCCCGCGTCTAGGCCGTAGGTCAGCACAGGCGCTCCGGTCCTCCGGGGCGCCTGTGCCTGTCGCACCACCGGGACCCGCCGGCCGGGTCCCCCCACCAGACCAGCTTCAGTAGGAGTATCAGCAATGGCAGATCCGGCCCGCGCCGCGCGGCTCGCGCAGCGCATCAAAGTCATCGTCGCCGAGGCGCTCCGGCGCCGCGTGAAGGATCCCCGGCTGGAAGCCGTGACCATCACCGACGCGCGCGTCACGAACGACCTCCAGCACGCCACGCTCTACTACACGGTGCTGGGCGATCCGGAGGAGCAGCAGGCAACGCGCATGGCGCTCGAATCCGCCCGGGGCGTCCTTCGCTCGGAGGTCGGCAAGAACATCACCGCCCGGCTGACGCCCACGCTGGAGTTCGTCCCCGACGAGGTGCCGGTCAACGCCAGCCACCTCGAGGAATTGCTGCAGAAGGCGCGGGAGCGTGACGCGGAGGTGGCCGCGATCGCCCAGGGCGCGGACTTCGCCGGGGACGCGGACCCGTACCGCACCTCGGAGGACGACGAGGCGGCCCGCTAGGCTCCTCCTCCCGTCCGTTCCACGGATGGCCTGTACGACAACGGCAGCCGACCTCCGGGTCGGCTGCCGTTGTCGTATCCGGGGCATCGGAGCTCGTCCGGAACCGCTTCGGACGTCGTCGGCGGGAGCCGGGGGACCGTTTGTTCCCCTACCCGAGGAGGGCTGACCCTGCGGGCAGCACGGCGTCGACCGGATCAGGACCGACGCGGCGGTGCGGGCAGCCTGGACAGGCCCTCGACGAGATCCGCGGTCCGTCCGCAGAGGGCGATCCGCACCCAGCCCTCACCCATCGAACCGAAGGCCGTACCCGGTGCGAGGGCCACTCCGTGCTCGGCGAGGAAGGACCGCGTCCAGGCGCGGACATCCCCGCCCGTCGCGTGGCGGAGGTCCGCCCACAGATAGAAGGCGCCCCGGGCGTCGAGGTAGTCGATGCCCAGCCGGTCCAGCACGGCGGTCGCCTCGTCGCGATTGGCCCTGTAGTGATCCAGGGCGGTCCTGACGTAGTCCTGCGGACCCGTGAGCGCGGCGAGCCCGGCGTACTGGGAGGCGGCCGAGACGCAGGAGACCGTGGACTCCATGACGTTGCTGAGGACGGCCTCCATCCCGGGCGGAACCACGAGGGCGCCGATGCGCAGCCCGGTGAGTCCGTAGGTCTTCGAGAGGGTGAGGGAGGTGATGATCCTGGCCTCCGTGGCCTCGGCGACGGCCTCGGGGCCCCCGGCGTCGAACCGCGCGGGGCTGACGTGCGGCACGTCGTAGGTGAAGGCCTCGTAGCATTCGTCGGAGATGATCCAGAGATCGTTCCGATGCGCGAACCGGACGAGCGCGCGCGTCAGGTCGTGGCTGAACACCGAGCCGAGCGGGTTCGACGGGGAGTTGAGCATGAGCACGCGTGTCGTCGGCGTCACGAGGCCCTGCAGATCCTCGATGCGCGGCTGGAAGCCGTGGCCCGGCACCAGGGGATAGGGCACCGGCCGGCCGCCCAGGAGTCCGACCGTCATCGCGAAGGTCGGGTACCCGGGATCGGGGACGAGGACCTCGTCCCCCTCGCCGATGAGGGTGCTGAGCGCCAGGTGGAGGCCCTGCTGAGCTCCGGCGACGATGAAGATGCGTGACGGGTCGTCGTCCACGCCCGCGAGGCTCGCGAACCTGGACGCGAAGGCCGCACGGACCGGGCCGATGCCCGCGTTGGGTGTGTAGTTGGTGTCGTCCCGGTCGAGCGCGGCCATACCGGCCTCCAGGACGTGGCGGGCGACGGGGAAGGCCGGTTCGCCGATGCTCAGGACGATCGAGTCCGGGACCGCCCAGGCCGCCTGCGTGATCTCGCGGATCTGGTTGACCGGGACATTCGCCACGCGGGCGGGAGCGGAGGGCATAGGCAGTAGGGTATCGCGGCGGGCTGCGGGAGTCCGGGCAGGCGTCCTGGGTCGGCGACGACAGCAGGGACCGTACTGCCGCGCCCATATACTGGGAGGCGTGAATGCAGGGCAGGTCCACTCAGGGCTCATCATCGTGGACAAGCCACAGGGCTGGACCAGTCATGACGTCGTCGGCCGGATGCGACGGCTCGCCGGCACCCGCAAGGTGGGCCACGCGGGCACCCTCGACCCGATGGCCACCGGGGTGCTCGTGATCGGCATCAACCGCGCGACGCGTCTCCTCACCTACATCGTCGGCACGACCAAGACCTACACGGCGACGATCCGCCTGGGCCAGTCCACGATCACCGACGACGCCGAGGGCGAGATCACCGGTGGCAGCATCGCGGCGGCCGTGACCGAGGACGAGATCCGGTCCGCGATCGCGGACCTCACGGGCGACATCGAGCAGGTGCCGAGCAGCGTCAGTGCCATCAAGGTCAAGGGCGAGAGGTCCTACGCCCGCGTCCGGGCCGGCGAAGACGTCGACCTGCCGTCCCGACCGGTCACCATCCACCGCTTCGACGTCCATTCGATCCGCCGCGTGAACAACGGGCGGCTCCAGGACGTCGACGTGACGGTCGAGTGCAGTTCCGGCACGTACATCCGCGCCCTCGCCCGCGACCTCGGCTCCGCGCTCTCCGTCGGCGGGCACCTGACGGCGCTCCGCCGCACCCGCGTCGGCCCCTACTCCATCGAGCAGGCACGCACGCTCGAGCAACTCGCGGAGGACCTCTCCGTCCTCCCGCTGGACGACGCGGGCCGGGCGCTCTTCCCCGTCCGGGACCTGTCCGAGGCCGAGACCGCGGACGTGTCCCACGGGCGGAGGATCGAGCCCAGTGCCCGGACCGACGTCCCCGTCGCGGCGTTCGCCCCCGATGGCACCCTCGTGGCGCTGCTCGAGAACCGCGGTGCTGCCGCACGGACCGTGCTGGTCTTCGCGCCCGGCGGGAAGGAGTGACCATGGACCCGTTCTTCCTCGTCGGCGTCATCGTCTGCGCCGTCGCTGCCCTCCTGTGCATAGGTGCCGGCCTCCTGCGCCAGCCCCCGAACGACATCACCATCCTGTCCACCGCGGCCGTCGAACTGTTCCTGCTCGCGTACACGGTGGGTGCGGTGATCCGGCAGGTGACGGGGGAACCGGTGCTCGGTGAGGCCTGGGAGTTCTGGGGCTACCTGCTGACCGCGCTCCTCGTGCCCGTCGGCGCCTTCTGGTGGTCCATCCTCGAGAAGACCCGCTGGAGCAACTTCGTGCTCGCGGCCTCCGCGCTCACGGTGTTCGTCATGCTCTTCCGCATGGAGCAGATCTGGGACGGGGTGGCAGGACTGTGACCGACGATCGGAACCATGAGGACCGCGCAGGCGGCCTGGACCCCTCGCGTCCGCCACGGGGCTCCGGCGCCGGGAGGTCGGCGGCAGCATCAGGCGCGCCCGGGCCCGCGCCGGTGACCGGTCGCGCCACCGGTCCCGGACGGCTGCTGGTGGCCGTGTACGGCGTCTTCGCACTCGCCGCGACCGCGCGGGCCGTGTTCCAGATCGCGACCAAGTTCGACGAGGCGCCGATCGCCTATCTGCTCTCCGCGGTCGCCGCGGTGGTCTACATCGTCGCCACGGTGTCGCTGGCCCGACCTGGCATCCGCGCCTACCGCCTGTCGGTCGTCGCCGTCACCACCGAACTGGTGGGCGTCCTGGTCGTGGGCCTGCTCAGCATCGTCGACGCGCAGGACTTTCCGCACGAGACCGTCTGGTCCGGATTCGGGCGCGGGTACGGGTTCGTCCCGCTGCTCCTTCCCGTGCTGGGGCTCCTCTGGCTGCGGCGCACCCGCCCGGACCGCGCGGTGCGTTGACCGGTCCGCGTCGGCGGATCGGAACGGCCGGTGCGCTCCGCCAGGTCCCGCCCGGGTCCTGACCGGAGTACGTCCGCCCGGGCCCGGGCGACTGCTCACGCCGGACCGGCAACCGACCGTCCCGGTCGCGCGGCATCGTGAGACGATGGCGCTAGGTATCAACCAGCACCTAGGAGCGACATGACCAGCAACAGCCCCGATCACGACGGACCCTCCGTGCCGGGCCGCCGCCCGACGTCGGGCGAGCCCCTCCGCGCCGGGGGCAGCGATGGTCGGCTCTCGCCGGACAGCGCGCGGTCCTCCGCCGTCGATGGCCCGGCACCGATGAGCGCGCCGCGGGGCGCGGACAAGGCTCGCGCATCGGCAGGGGAAGCCACAGAAGCCACGAAGGCCGGACAGGGCACTCCCGGGAAGAAGGCCGGCGCAGCCAGGACATCGGGGAAGGCGTCGGGCGGGGACTGGAACGTCTTCCGCACCGTCGTCGTCCTCGTCGGCCTGGTCATCGCGGGCTTCGGCGCCTACTACCTGATCCTCGGCACCGCGGGCCTGCCGGACACCGAGGGCACGCCGGTCAACCCGACGCTGGAGAACCAGTTCCGGTTCTTCTCCGCCATGATGGTCGGCGTCGGCGCCGCCTTCATCACGATCGCCATCAAGTTCCAGTGGGCCAACATGCTCTGGCTCGTCTGCCTCATGGTGTTCGTCGGCGGCATCGGCCGGGTGCTGTCCTGGGCCTTCTCCGGCACACCGAACTACATCATGATCATCCTCATGGTCGTCGAGCTCGCCTTCCCGCCGGCCCTGCTCGTGTGGCACAAGTACATCGCCAAGACGAGCCAGATGCGCCAGGAGTTCGCGCAGCGCGGCTAGGAGTCCGGGGGAGCGGCGCGTCCACGAGGATGTGGTGACCGGATCCCGCAGGCAGCACGTCCACACCGACGGGTCGGAGGACGGACCCGGGGGAGCTGTGGCCGTCGGTCCGGGGCTTCGGCGATGGCGGGAGCGGGGGGTGCGGTCGGCCATAATGGGAGCGGCGCACAACCCGCCGGGCGACGTCCGAGGTCGCGGGACGCAGCCGGATCACAGAGGAGATGCGTGTTCTACTGGAGAGACCTGGACAGCGTGCCCGAGGACTTCGGGCCCTCCGTTCTGACGCTGGGCAACTTCGACGGCGTCCACCGGGGCCACCAGCGCGTCCTGCAGCAGGTCGTCGAAGCCGCCCGGCAGCGCTCGGCCGCCGCCGTCGTTGTCTCCTTCGACCCGCACCCCGCGCAGGTCCACCGTCCGGACTCCGCGCCGGAACTGATCATGGGCCTCGCCGACCGCGTCGAGACGCTCGCCGAGACCGGTATCGACGCCCTCCTGATGATGCACTACACGCTCGATCTCGCCGCGAACTCGCCGGAGGAGTTCGTGGAGCGCGTCTTCGTCCGGGCGCTGAAGGCGAAGGCCGTCGTCATCGGCCACGACGTCCGCTTCGGGGCCGGCAACAGCGGCGACCTGGACACCATGCGCGAGCTCGGCCGGAAGCTCGGTTTCGAGGTCATCGCGATCGACGATTTCGGCGCCAGCTTCCCCATGGACGCCACGGACGACGACGGCGACCGCCGGTGCTCCTCGACCTGGGTGCGCGAGGCCCTGGAGTCGGGGGAGGTCGGCACCGCCGCCAGGGTGCTCGGACGCCACCACCGCATGCGCGGAGACGTCGTGCACGGGGCGGCGCGCGGACGTGAGCTCGGCTACCCCACGGCGAATCTCGCGGCGTCCTCACAGGGCTATATCCCCGCGGACGGAATCTACGCCGGATGGCTCGTGGACGAAGCCGGGACGCGGTGGCCCGCCGCCATCTCGGTCGGCTCGAACCCCACGTTCGACGGCGTGGACCGGCAGGTCGAGGCGCACGTCATCAACCGCCCGCCGGAGCGCGTGCAGGACTTCGACCTGTACGGCCAGGCGGTTGTCGTCGAGTTCGTCGAGCGGCTCCGCGGGCAGGTCACCTACCGTGGGCCCGAAGCGCTCATCGAGCAGATGAAGCTCGACGTGGAGCAGGCCCGCGGCGTGCTTTCGACAGAACAACAGCCCAGACGCTAAACTTCGGGGAGATCCGGCTGCAGTCCGTGGTGGCTGGATTTTTCTGTGTCGTCGCGCAAGCGACGCTCAGCACCTGTTCACGGTACAACTCTAGGAGTTACTCGTGGCCCTTGACGCCGCCATCAAGCAGGAAATCATCAAGGAATACGCTCTCGCCGAAGGTGACACCGGTTCACCCGAGGTGCAGATCGCGATGCTTTCCCGTCGAATCCTCGACCTGACCGAGCACCTGAAGATGCACAAGCACGACCACCACACGCGTCGTGGCCTGCTTCTTCTCGTCGGTCGCCGTCGTCGCCTGCTGGACTACCTGCGGGACACCGACATCTCGCGGTACCGGTCGCTCATCGAGCGCCTCGGCCTGCGTCGATAAGCAGTACCTGAAGGCGGCACCTTCTCCACGGAGAGGGCGTCGCCTTCTCGCACTGACGGACCCCGTCCGGCCGTGCGACGCACGACAGCACCACCCTGCACCAGCAGGGGCAAAGACCGCACAACGATGGAGTCAACCGGCACCGCGCATTCGCGGTCCTCGGTAGTGATCCCCGGAAAGCGCCGGACCGGCGCCTCCGTGGATCTCGATCGAAGACCGGGTGCTGTGGCCGTCCAGGACGGACGAGACCACGACGGGTGCCGGCTGCCTCCGATACTCCTACAGATACAGAAACGGAGGTGACTCTCTTGGAGGGTCCCGAAATTCAGTTCGCCGAAGCAGTGATCGACAACGGTCGCTTCGGAACACGCACCATCCGGTTCGAGACCGGGCGCGTCGCCCAGCAGGCCGCAGGGTCCGCCATGGTCTACATCGACGAGGACACCGCGCTGCTCTCGGCCACCACGGCCGGCAAGCACCCGCGCGAGGGCTTCGACTTCTTCCCGCTCACCGTCGATGTCGAGGAGCGCATGTACGCCGCGGGCCGCATCCCCGGCTCGTTCTTCCGTCGCGAGGGCCGCCCCTCGACCGAGGCGATCCTCGCCTGCCGCCTGATGGACCGCCCCCTGCGTCCGGCCTTCGTCAAGGGACTGCGCAACGAGGTCCAGGTCGTCGTGACCATCCTCGCGATCAACCCGGACGTCCGCTACGACGTCGTCGCCATCAACGCGGCCTCGATGTCCACGCAGCTCTCCGGCCTGCCCTTCTCGGGTCCGATCGGCGGCGTCCGTGTCGCGCTCGTGTCCGACGGCAGCGGCAACGACCAGTGGATCGCCTTCCCGAAGCACTCCGAGCTCGAGAACTCGGTCTTCGACATGGTCGTCGCCGGCCGCATCGCCGGTGACGACGTCGCGATCATGATGGTCGAGGCCGAGGCCACCGACAACTCCTGGAACCTCATCAAGGAGAACGGTGCCACCGCGCCCACCGAGGAGATCGTCGCCGACGGCCTCGAGGCGGCCAAGCCCTTCATCCGGGCGCTGTGCGAGGCGCAGTCGGATCTCGCGGGCCGCGCGGCCAAGCCGACCGTCGAGTTCCCCGTCTTCCTCGACTACCAGGACGACGTCTACTCCGCCGTGGAGTCCGCGGGCTCCGACAAGCTCGCGCAGGTCTTCCAGATCGCCGACAAGCAGGAGCGCGAGAGCGCGTCCGACGCCCTCAAGGCAGAGCTGATGGAATCCCTCGGGGCCCAGTTCGAGGGTCGCGAGAAGGAGCTGTCCGCAGCGTTCCGCTCGCTCACCAAGGCCGTCGTCCGCCAGCGCATCCTGAAGGACCAGGTCCGCATCGACGGCCGCGGTCTCAGCGACATCCGCAAGCTGACCGCCGAGGTCGAGGTGCTGCCGCGCGTGCACGGTTCGGCGATCTTCGAGCGCGGCGAGACCCAGATCCTGGGTGTCACCACGCTGAACATGCTCAAGATGGAGCAGCAGATCGACTCGCTGTCGCCCGTCACGCGCAAGCGCTACATGCACAACTACAACTTCCCGCCGTACTCCACCGGTGAGACCGGCCGCGTCGGTTCGCCGAAGCGCCGCGAGATCGGCCACGGAGCACTCGCCGAGCGCGCCCTCGTGCCCGTGCTGCCCACGCGCGAGGAGTTCCCCTACGCGATCCGCCAGGTGTCCGAGGCACTGAGCTCCAACGGCTCGACGTCTATGGGTTCGGTCTGCGCCTCGACGCTGTCGCTGCTCAACGCGGGTGTGCCGCTGCGCGCACCGGTCGCGGGCATCGCCATGGGCCTCGTGTCCGACGTCGTCGACGGCCAGACGCGCTACGCGGCGCTGACGGACATCCTCGGCGCCGAGGATGCCTTCGGCGACATGGACTTCAAGGTCGCCGGTACGTCCGAGTTCGTCACGGCCATCCAGCTGGACACGAAGCTCGACGGCATCCCCGCGTCGGTCCTCGCGGCCGCCCTGAAGCAGGCCCGTGAAGCACGCCTGCACATCCTCGGCGTCCTGCAGGCCGCGATCGACACCCCGGACGAGCTCTCCGAGTTCGCGCCGAGGATCATCTCGGTCAAGATCCCCGTGGACAAGATCGGCGAGGTCATCGGCCCCAAGGGCAAGATGATCAACCAGATCCAGGAGGACACCGGCGCCGACATCTCGATCGAGGACGACGGAACCGTCCTCATCGGTGCGACCAACGGTGAGTCGGCCGAGGCTGCGCGTGCCGCGGTCAACGCCATCGCGAACCCGCAGGTCCCCGAGATCGGCGAGCGCTACCTGGGCACGGTCGTCAAGACCACGACCTTCGGCGCCTTCGTCTCGCTGACCCCGGGCAAGGACGGCCTGCTGCACATCTCCGAGCTGCGCAAGCTCGCCGGTGGCAAGCGCGTCGACAACGTCGACGAGGTCGTCTCCGTGGGCCAGAAGGTCCAGGTCGAGATCACCAAGATCGACGACCGCGGAAAGCTCTCGCTCTCACCCGTCGTGGCGGACGAGGCCGGGGACTCCTCCGAGGATGCCGGCATCGAGCTGCCCGAGGCAGCAGACGCCGAGTAGCCGCATGCCCCGCTCCTCCTGAGCGACGTACGGCCCCGGCGCCCACCGATCACCTCGGTCGGCGCCGGGGCCGTCTGCCTTTCCCGAACAGCTCGAGAAGAAAGACCAGGATGTCCCTGTCCTCCGTAGTGTCCCTGCCCCTGCTGCCCACGCCGCGTGACGGCGGTGGCTCCGACCACTCGTTCGTGGCGGGCGACCCGGGCGGTAACGTCGTCCGGCGCAGCGTCCTGCCCGGCGGGGTCCGCGTGCTCACGGAGGCCATGCCCGGCCAGCGGTCCGCCACGATCGGCTTCTGGGTGGGCGTCGGCTCCCGCGACGAGGCCGAGGGCCAGCACGGCAGCACGCACTTCCTGGAGCACCTGCTCTTCAAGGGCACGGCGCGCCGGAGCGCCATGGACATCGCGTCCGCCTTCGACGAGGTGGGCGGCGAGTCCAACGCGGCGACCGCGAAGGAGAACACCTGCTACTACGCGCGGGTGCTCGACTCCGACCTGCCCATGGCCATCGACGTCATCGCCGACATGGTGACCTCCGCCGTGCTGGACCCCGAGGAGCTCGAGCAGGAGCGCGATGTCATCCTCGAGGAGATCGCGATGGACAGCGACGATCCCGGGGACGTGGCGCACGAGAAGTTCGTGGAGCTCGTGCTGGGGGACCACCCGCTCGGCCGCCCCATCGGCGGGACCCCGGAGGCCATCATGGCCGTCCCCCGGGACTCCGTGCTCGCACACTACCGGCGCTACTACGTCCCCTCGGAGATCGTCGTCACCGCGGCGGGCGGTCTCGACCACGACGTCGTCTGCCGGCTCGTGCAGGAGGCGCTCGAGACGGCGGGCTGGTCCCTGGCCGAGGGTGCCCTGCCCGTGGCCCGGCGGTCGACGACGGCGACACCCGTCCACGGTGCGACCGGCACCCACGTGATCCGCCGCGCCGTCGAGCAGTCGAACATCCTGATCGGCTGCCCGTCCCTGACCGCGACCGACGAACGGCGGTTCGCGATGAGCGTGCTGAACGCCGTGCTCGGCGGGGGGATGTCCTCCAGGCTGTTCCAGGAGATCCGCGAGAAGCGCGGGCTCGTGTACTCCACCTATTCCTTCTCCGCGGCGTACGCGGACGCCGGCTACTTCGGCATGTACGCGGGCTGCTCGCCGGCCAAGACCGGCCAGGTGATCCGGCTCCTCGGCGCCGAGCTCGACCGGCTCGCAGCGGACGGCATCGACGCCGAGGAGCTCCGCAAGGCCGTGGGCCAGCTCTCCGGCGGACTCGTGATGGCGCTCGAGGACAGCAGTTCCCGCATGTCACGCCTCGGCCGCTCGGAGCTCGTGTCGGGGGAGTTCGTGGACATGGATGCCTCGCTCGAACGCATCAGGGCCGTCACGGCGGAGGACGTCCGGGACCTGGCCCGCGCGCTGGCCGCAGCGCCCCGCACCACCGTCGTCGTCGGTCCCTTCGACACGGAGGCCGACTTCACCGAGCAGGAGGGCTGAGGCGCAGACAGGCTGTCAGGACGTGCCGACGCGGCACTGCGGTGCTCCCGGCTAGCCGCCGGCGAACGGGGGCAGGATGTCGAGGACGTCGTCGGGCCGGAGGACGGTGGCGTGGTCGCGCACCGCGATCTCGTTGAGCAGGTAGCTGCTCCGGTCGAGGACCTTCGCGAGCGAGGGGGAGCCGGGTGGGCCGGACCTGCCGCGGAGATCCGCCAGCAGCTCCGCCAGGGGACGTCCGGCGGGCAGCTGCTCCTGGTCGACGCCGGACGCGGCCTTGGCCGCCCCGAAGTAGCGTACGAGGACCTCATCCACCGATGGCACTCATCGACCGGTCGGGCTGGACGAAGCCGTCCGCCCCGAGGCCCGTGTGCCCCATGCCGTGCGCCTTGGGCTTCAGCCACATGGCGTCGCGCCAGCGCTGAGCGACGGCGTCGTCGTCCGCGTCCGAGCGGAGCAGGTCACGGAGGTCGGTCTCCTCGCGGGAGAAGAGGCAGCTCATGATCTTGCCCTCCGCGGTGACGCGCGTGCGGCGGCAGTCGGCGCAGAACGGCTCGGTGACGGACGCGATGATGCCCACGGTCCCCAGGACGACGTCGGGTGCGTCCTTCGATCTGACCTCCCACCGCTCGGCAGGGGCGCCGTCCCGGTTGCGCGGATCCGGGGTGAGGACGAAGCGGGTCTCGACGAGCTCCCGCATCTCCGCGGCCGTCACCATGCCCTCCTTGGTCCAGCCGTGGTCCGCATCGAGCGGCATCTGCTCGATGAAGCGCAGCTCGAAGCCGCGGCTCACCGCCCACTCGACCAGATCGGGTGCCTCGTGGTCGTTGATGCCGCGCATGAGGACGGCATTGATCTTGACGAGGCCCAGTCCGGCGTCCGCTGCGGCCTCGATGCCCTTCAGGACACGGTCGAGGAAGGGGCGGCGCGTCAGCTGGGCGAAGGTCTCCGCGTGGAGGGAGTCCATCGAGACGTTGATACGCGTCAGCCCGGCCTCCTTGAGCTGTACGGCGCGCCGGTCCAGGCCGAGCGCGTTGGTCGTCATGGAGATGGGCAGATCCGGATGGTTCGCCCTGATCTCCCGGATGATGTCGAGCAGGTCCGCCCGGACGAGGGGCTCACCGCCGGTCAGCCGGAGCTCCCTGATGCCGAGGCGGTCGACGCCGATGCGGACCAGCCTGACGATCTCGACCCGGGACAGGACCTGGTCCTTCTGCAGCCAGTTCAGGCCCTCCGCGGGCATGCAGTAGGTGCAGCGCAGATTGCACTTGTCGGTGAGTGAGAGGCGCATGTCCGTGGCCTGCCGGCCGTGGGTGTCCATCAATCCCGCTGCCGGGACGACGGGGGCGGCGCTCGGCATGCCCAGGTCGGTTCCCATGGTTCGAGGGTACGCCCTCGCCGCCTCCGGACCCTACCCGGCAGCCCGTGCGGGACGGGCCTTCCGCGGCCACCTCCGGGGAGGTAGGGGACGGCGGCGGGGGCCGGGGAACCCGGCGACGGCGGCACGCGTGTATCGGGAGGACCACAGCGGGCGGCACCCTGCCGCCCGGGGCCCGGACGGAAGGCACCGGTATGCGGCGGCGGACATGGGCAGCAGTCTCCGGAGCGCTGGCGGTGGGGCTGGGCGTGATCGGCGGGGAGCTGTCCGCAGCGGCGCTGAGCCCCTCCGTCACGCCCGTCAGCGCCGTCGGGTCCGCGGTGATCGACGGCCTTCCGCCCGGGGTGAAGGACTGGGCCATCGCCTGGTTCGGTACCGCCGACAAGGCGGTGTTCCTCGTGACCATCGCGGTCCTCATCGCGCTGCTCGCCCTCGCCGCCGGTGTGCTCGAGTACCGCAGGCGCTTCGCCGGACGGGCGGTGATCGCCGGCTTCGGCGTGGTCGGCGCACTGGCGGTGGCGTCCCGCCCGCAGTCCTCCCCGGTCTCCTTCGTCGCGCCGGTCGTCGCGGCACTGGTGGCCGTCCTCGTGCTCGACGCGCTGGTCCGCGCCCTCAGGGCGTGGCAGCAGGGCGCCGACGGAGCAGCCACGACCGACAGGTCCCCGGCCCGACGCCGGTTCCTGCAGGGTGCGGGCGGCACGGCCGTCGTCGTGGCCGCCACCGGTGCCGCGGCGACCGGAGTCCGGTCCTCGCAGTCGACCGTGACCCAGCAGCGCTCGTCCATCACCCTGCCCGCGCCGGCGGAACCGGCAGTACCCCCGCGCCCCGAGGGATCCTTCATCCCGGAGGGCGCGGACCTGGAGATCCCCGGCATCAGTGAGCTGGTGACCGATGCCGACGACTTCTACCGGATCGACACCGCGCTCGTCGTCCCCGTGGTGGATCCCGCCGGGTGGACACTCCGGGTCACCGGTCTCGTGGACCGGGACGTGGAGATCACCTTCGACGAGCTCCTCGCACTGCCGCTCATCGAGCGCCACATCACCCTGGCCTGCGTCTCGAACACGGTGGGCGGAGGCCTGACCGGCACTGCACGGTGGCTGGGCTGGCCGGTGCGGGAGCTCCTCGCGCGCGCGGGCGTCCGGCCGGAGGCGGACATGGTGCTGTCCCGCAGCGTCGACGGCTTCACCGCGGGCACCCCGCTGGAGGCGCTCACCGATGGCCGCGACGCGCTGATCGCCGTGGGCATGAACGGCGCGCCGCTGCCGGTCGAGCACGGCTTCCCGGTCCGCCTCGTGGTTCCCGGGCTCTACGGCTACGTCTCCGCCACGAAGTGGGTGAGCGAGCTGCGGGTGACCCGGTTCGCCGACGAGAAGGCCTACTGGTCCACACGGGGCTGGTCCGAGCGCGGCCCCGTGAAGACCTCCTCGCGGGTCGACGTGCCGCGCCCGAACGCCGATCTACCGGCGGGGGACGTCGTCGTCGCGGGGGTCGCCTGGGCCCAGCACCGCGGCGTCGAGGCCGTCGAGGTGAGGGTCGACGGCGGTCCCTGGCAGCGCGCGGTCCTCGCGACGGCGATCTCCGCGGACACGTGGTGCCAGTACAGCGCGACGCTGGCCCTGGCCGCCGGCTCGCACACCGTCCAGTCGCGGGCGGTGGATCGTGAGGGCGACGTGCAGTCGGACGCCGATGTGGCTCCGGCGCCTGACGGGGCCGAGGGCCTGCACACGGTAACGTTCACGGTGACCTAGACCACCCGCCTCCCCGGCGCCCGACCGCTCCCCGTGGCTCTTGCAGGGACAGCGGTTCCGCACGGGACGGCGTCCGGCTCAGCGGAGGCACTGATGAAAAGAACCGTCGCCGAACACCAGGCCGCCGTCGCCGGCCTCCTCCGCTGGAGCAGCGGGTACGACGCCGGAGCGCCGGAGATCCTCCCGCTCGCCGACGCCCTCGGCCGGTCCCTGGCCGCCGACGTCCCGGCTCCGGTCAGCCTTCCGCCGTTCGACAACTCACAGATGGACGGGTACGCGGTCCATGCCGCCGATCTCGAGGATCCGTCCCGGCTCGCCGTCACCGACGCGATCGCGGCCGGTTCCGTGCCGGCCGACCTGCGGCCCGGCACGGCCGCCCCGATCATGACGGGGGCCATGCTGCCCACCGGCGCCGCCGCCGTCGTGCCCATCGAGCGGGCGGTCCCACCCCGGTTCTACGCTGCAGCCGATCTCGCCCGGCCCGGTGCCGCGGTGACGGTCGCCCTCCCGGCAGGCATCCCTGCCGGACAGTACGTGCGACGGGCCGGGAGCGACATCGCCGAGGGGGCCACCGCGCTGACCGCCGGAACGCTGCTGGGGCCCGCACACCTCGGACTGCTCGCGGCCTGCGGCGTCGGACGCGTGCCCGTCCGGCCACGCTTCCGGGTCCTGCTGCTGTCCACCGGCGACGAGGTTGCGGAGCCCGGGACACCGCTCGCTCCCGGCACCATCTACGACGCCAACAGCACCCTGCTGGAGTCCGCCCTGACCGAGGCCGGGGTCGCGGTCACCCGCCACCGCCCCCTCGGTGACGACCCCGCCGTCCTCCGGGAGGCACTCGCCGGTATCGCCGCGGGCAGCACCAACCTGGTCCTCAGCACCGGCGGCATCAGCCAGGGGGCCTACGAGGTGGTGAAGCAGGCCCTGGTCGACAGCAGCGTCGAATTCTCGTCGGTCGCGATGCAGCCCGGAGGGCCGCAGGCGCACGGGACGCTCTCGGGGATCCCCTTCCTCGGCTTCCCCGGCAACCCGGTCAGCGCGCTCGTCTCCTTCGAGATGTTCCTGCGGCCCGCCCTGCAGCAGCTCACCGGCCTCCCGGCAGCACGGCCCGTCCTCGACGCCGTCCTGACCGAGGGACTCACCAGCCCCGAGGGCAAGCACCAGCTGCGGCGCGGGCTGTTCCGTGGAGGCCGGGTGGCACTCATCGGCGGACCGGGCTCCCACCTCCTCCACGCCCTCGCGGCGTCGAACTGCCTGGTCCACGTGCCCGAGGGAGTGGACATCCTGCAGGAGGGGGACAGGGTGCAGGTGACCCTCCTGGGACCCGTCCCCACGGACCCGTTCGCCGTCGAGGACGTCCTCGTCCTCGAGGACGCCGAACCGGCGAGCGTCACGGACTGATTGAATGGGATCCGCAGAAAGGACTCCTCGATGAGCACACCAGCACCTCCCGATGCCGGAGGCCCACCGGCCGCGTCCCCGGCCCTCTCCCACGTGCGGGCCGACGGGACCGCCCACATGGTCGACGTCTCCGGCAAGCAGCCGACCGTCCGCGAGGCCGTCGCCGAGTCGACGCTCGAGACCACGGCCGAGGTCGTGGCCCTGATCGCGGACGGGACCCTGCCGAAGGGTGACGCCCTCGCCGTCGCCCGCGTGGCCGGCATCATGGCGGCCAAGCAGACCTCCACCCTGATCCCGCTGTGCCACCCGTTGCCGCTGTCGAAGGTGACGGTCGACTTCGAGCCGGACGGCGGCACCGTCAGGGTCGTCGCGCTGGTCAGGACCACGGCGCTCACCGGGGTCGAGATGGAGGCGCTCACCGCCGCGTCCGTCGCGGCCCTCACGCTCTACGACATGGTCAAGGCCGTGGACAAGCGCGCCGTGATCAACGGGACGCGCGTGGTGGCCAAGTCCGGCGGGAAGAGCGGGGACTGGACGGCATGACGGGTCTCCGCACCGCAGCCGTGGTCATCGCCTC
The DNA here is from genome assembly GCF_053470025.1 of Arthrobacter sp. CP30. Classification (NCBI taxonomy): domain Bacteria; kingdom Bacillati; phylum Actinomycetota; class Actinomycetes; order Micrococcales; family Micrococcaceae; genus Arthrobacter; species Arthrobacter sp. CP30. Next base: position 64,587 of record NZ_JBQEMM010000007.1, on the reverse strand, counting down.
CACCCGCGCCGCCGCCGGCACCTACGAGGACGAGTGCGGCCCCGCCATCGCCGCGTGGCTCTACGAGCACGGGTTCGCCGTCGCGGACGCCGTGGTGGTCCCGGACGGCGACGCCGTGGGGACCGCCATCGGCGCGGCCCTGGAGGCGCGTCCCGCCGTCCTGATCACGAGTGGCGGGACGGGCCTCAGCCCCGACGACGCCACGCCGGAGCAGACGGCGCCCTACCTCACCCGCAGCCTCCCCGGCATCGTCGAGGCCATCCGGCGTGCCGGTGAGCCGAAGGTGCCGACGGCCGTGCTGAGCCGTGGCCTGGCAGGCACCGCCGGCAGCACCTTCGTGCTCAACCTGCCCGGTTCGCCCGGCGGGGTCCGCGACGGACTCTCCGTGCTCTCGCCGCTGATCGACCACATCTGCTCCCAGTTGGAGGGCCGCAATGACCACCGGTGACGTCGTCCACGCAGCCGTCGCAGCATCGCCGATCGCCCCCGAGGAGGCCTACGCCGCCGTCGATTCTCCGTTCTGCGGTGCCGTCGTCGGCTTCAGCGGTGTGGTGCGGGACCACGACGGCGGCAAGGGCGTGACGTCCCTGAGCTACTCCGCGCACCCGAGCGCGGAGCGCATCATCCGCGAGGTCGCCGAGGAGATCGCGTCCCGGCACGAGGGCATCCGCGTCTGGGTGGCGCATCGCGTGGGTCCCCTCGACATCGGCGACCAGGCCCTGGTGGCCGCCGTCGGGGCCGCCCACCGCGGTGAGGCGTTCCGGGCGTGCTCGGACCTCGTGGACCTGGTCAAGGAGAAGGTGCCCATCTGGAAGGAGCAGTTCTTCACGGACGGCACCGTGGAATGGGTCGGCGCCGGCGCGTGACAGTAGGCTGGAGGGCATGACCGAACTCCTGCCCGTCGCCGTCCTCGGCGCCCGTGGTCGCATGGGTTCCGAGGCGGTCCGCGCCATCGGGGCGGCGCCCGACCTCGACCTCGTGGCCGCCCTCGGCAGCAGCGACCCGCTCGAGTCCCTCGTCTCCGCCGGTGCCGCCGTCGTCGTCGACCTGACCGTACCCGAGGCCACGGCGTCCAATGTGCGCTTCATCGTCGACCACGGCATGCACGCCGTGGTGGGGACCACGGGCTGGACCGTCGACCGGCTCGCCGAACTCGAGGCCCAGCTGGCCGGCAGCCCCGCGACGGGAGTCCTCATCGCGCCGAACTTCGCCCTCGGATCCGTCCTCGCATCGGCGTTCGCCGCCACCGCGGCCCGGTACTTCGAATCCGTCGAGATCATCGAGCTGCACCACCCGGACAAGGTGGATGCGCCGTCGGGCACGGCCGCGCGGACCGCGCAGCTCATCGCCTCGGCGCGGGCCGCCGCTGGGGTTTCCCGGGCGCCGGACGCGACGCGCGACGAGCTCGACGGGGCCCGCGGGGCCCGTGTGGACGGCGTCCCCGTGCACTCCGTCCGGCTCCGGGGACTCACGGCGCACCAGGAGGTGCTGCTCGGCAGTCCGGGGGAGCAGCTGACCATCCGGCACGACTCCTACGACCGCGCGTCCTTCATGCCGGGCGTCCTCCTCGGCATCCGCTCCGTGGCCGGGCATCCGGGGTTGACCGTCGGACTCGACGGCTACCTCGACCTGCAGACCGGCGGACGATCGTGAACGCCGTGGACCTCTACCGCCGGCACAAGGTCAAGCTCGGCGTCCTGCTGGTGACGGCCCTGCTCGTGTTCTGGCTCGCGGTCGCCTTCCAGCGCAGCTTCCTGCTGCTCGGCGACCCCGAGCCCGTGGCCAAGGCGATCGGCGCGGGGTACCTGCTCCTGCCGTGCATCGGGGCGTGGGCACTGATCCGCGAACTGCTGTTCGGTGCGCAGACCCAGCGCATGGCGCGGCAGCTCGACCGCGAGGGCGGGCTACCGGTCGACGACCTGCCGAGGACCCCTGCCGGGCGTATCGTCCGCTCCGCGGCGGACGAGTCCTTCCCCGCCTACCAGGCCGAGGTCGAGTCCGACCCGGAGAACTGGCGCAGCTGGTTCAGGCTCTCCTGCGCCTACGACGCGGCCGGGGACCGCAAGCGGGCCCGGCGGGCGATGCGTGAGGCCGCGAAGCTCCACCGGCAGGACGGCGCGGCCAGCACGCCCTGACGGCGTCGCCTGCACGGACCGGGACCGGGTCGCCGGAGCCCCAGCGGCTCAGCGGCGGGCTTCGATGCGACCGTCGCGTGCCGCGTTGGCCGCGCCCGACGCGATGAGTTCCAGGGGCCCCCGCGAGCGCACGCGCTGGAAGAGGATGCCGATGGCGACGGCGGCCGCCAGCTGGAGCCAGAAGAGCTGCACGGGATCCGGGAGCGGAGTCAGCTGGTCGGCCCAGCTCATGACGCAGACGTGGAGGCTGTAGAGGGTCAGCGTCATGGCCCCCGGCGCCGAGAGCGGCAGGAGCGCCTGCGGGAAGCGGCGCGTCAGCAGGAGGCAGACGGCGACGACGGCGGCGGACGCTCCGGACACGTGCACGAGGTCGAGGGTCGAGCCGGAGTGGGGGGCACTGACTGCGAGCCACCACCAGGAGCCGGACTGGTCGATCCCCGCGAGGCCGACGTCGAGCATGGCCTGCAGCGGATACCGGGAGCCGTCCGGTGTCGCGAGGATGGCGTCGAGGCCGCCCGCCCGGAGCAGTTGCGCGCTGAGGAGCTTGGCCCCGATCGCCGCGGCGACGCCTCCCCCGAGGAGGCCCAGCTGCACGGGCAGCCGGCGGAGGTCCAGCCGCCCGACGACCAGCCCCACGAGGATGAAGCCGAGCCACTGCAGTGCCGGGTAGTAGCCGGTGAGCATGATGTCCGCGGCGAGGGTCTGCGGAACGAGGAGGTGGTCGAAGACCGGATTGCCGCCGAGGGTCGGGGGGTCGATCCCCGCCGTGACGACGGGCCGCAGCAGGTAGGCCGCGACGGGCGCGAGGACGAGCCACCCGACCGTCCAGGCGGCCAGCGCACGCAGCCGGAGGCCCACGAAGGGAAGGGCGAGGAGGAACAGTACGCCGTAGTGGACGAGGATGATCGCGATGTTCGTCTCGACGCCGCCCAGGATCAGGCCGGTCAGCGCGATGAGCAGGGCGCGCACCGCGATCCCGGTCCGGTCCGCGGAGAGCGTGCGGTCGCGGTGCGGCGATCGCCCGCCGGTGAGCAGCGCCAGCCCGATCCCGGCGATGACCGCGAACAGGCCGGAGGCGCGTCCGGAGAAGACCAGGGCGGTCCAGGTGGCGGTCGTGCTCCCGGGTGCGTACAGCGGCAGGATGTGCGTGCTCATCATCCCGAACAGCGCCACGCCGCGGGCCGCGTCGATCCCGGTGAGGCGCCGCGGCGCGGCCGTCGTCTGCATGCTGTCATGGTCCCACAGGGATCGTGACGGTCACGCCGGGTCCCACCGGGTGCCGCCCGAACGGGTAACGTTTCATCCATGGCTGACACCCCCTCGAGCACCCCTCCCTTCGGGACCCTCGTGACCGCCATGGTCACGCCGTTCACCGCCGACGGCGCCGTCGACCTCGACGCCACCGCCGTCCTCGCCTCGAAGCTCGTGGACGACGGCTGCGACGGTCTGGTGGTGTCGGGGACCACGGGGGAGACCTCGACACTGGAGGACTCCGAGAAGGAGGACCTCTACCGCGTGGTCGTGGAGACCGTCGGGGACCGCGCCCGCGTGATCGCCGGGACCGGGACCAACCACACCTCGCACTCGGTGGAGATGGCGCGCCGTGCGGAGCGGGCAGGGGCCCATGCGCAGCTCGTCGTGACGCCGTACTACAACAAGCCCACCCAGGCCGGGGTGATCGCGCACTTCGACGCCGTCGCGGCGGCATCGGACCTCCCCATCATGATCTACGACATCCCCGGCCGTTCGGCCATCCCGATCACCACCGAGACCATGATCCTGCTCGCGGAGAATCCGAGGATCGGCGCCCTCAAGGACGCCAAGGCCGACTTCGCGGCGATCACCCGGGTCCTCGCCTCCACCGACCTCGACGTGTACTCCGGCGACGACGGCCTGACCCTGCCCTGGATGGCGGCCGGAGCGGTCGGCGTCGTCAGCGTCAGCGCCCACGTCGCCACGGCGGCCTTCCGGGCGCTGGTGGACGCGGCGGCCGCCGGGGACTTCGTGGAGGCCCGGCGCATCCATTTCGAGCTCGACCCCGTGATCCGCGCCGTCATGACGCACATCCCCGGCGCGGTCTCCGCCAAGCACATCCTGCACCTGCAGGGGGTCCTGGCGAACGCCGTCGTGCGCCTGCCCCTGGTCCAGGCCGACGAGCAGGAGCTCGCCCCGATCCTCGCGGATCTCGCCGAGGCGGGGTGGGACCTGTCCCCGACCGGAGCGCACCGGGGCGCAGGCGCATGAGCGACGCGGCCGGTGTCGGGCCCGCCCTGCGCACCCTGCCACCGGCACTCGAGGCCGGCACGCTGAGGATCGTCCCGCTCGGCGGGCTGGGGGAGATCGGCCGGAACATGGCCGTGTTCGAGATCGGCGGCAAGCTGCTGATCGTCGACTGCGGCGTCCTCTTCCCCGAGGAGACCCAGCCCGGCGTGGACCTGATCCTGCCGGACTTCTCCTACATCGAGGACAGGCTCGACGACGTCGTCGGGCTGGTCCTCACGCACGGCCACGAGGACCACATCGGCGCCGTCCCGTACCTGCTGCGCCTCAAGGCCGACATCCCGGTCATCGGCTCGCAGCTCACCCTCGCGCTCGTCGAGGCCAAGCTGCAGGAACACCGGATCCGCCCCTACACCCTGACGGTGTCCGAGGGGCAGATCGAGCAGTTCGGCCCCTTCGAGTGCGAGTTCGTGGCGGTCAACCACTCCATCCCGGACGCGCTGGCGGTCTTCATCCGCACGGAGGCCGGCAACGTCCTCCATACCGGTGACTTCAAGATGGACCAGCTGCCCCTCGACGGCCGCATCACGGACCTCCGCGCCTTCGCCCGCCTCGGCGAGGAGGGCGTGGACCTCTTCATGGTGGATTCCACCAATGCGGACGTCCCAGGCTTCACGACGGCGGAGCGCGAGATCGGCCCGGTCCTCGAGAACCTCTTCGGGCAGGTCCGCAAGCGCATCATCGTCGCGTCCTTCTCCTCGCACGTGCACCGCGTGCAGCAGGTCATCGACGCCGCCCACGCCCACGGCCGCTTCGTCTGCTTCGCCGGCCGGTCGATGGTCCGGAACATGGCCATCGCCGCGAAGCTCGGCTACCTCAAGGTCCCGGACGGGATCCTCGTCGACATCAAGAACGTCGACGACCTGCCGGACGACCGCGTGGTCCTCATGTCCACCGGCTCCCAGGGTGAACCCATGGCCGCGCTGTCGCGCATGGCCAACGGGGACCACCGCATCACCGTCGGCAAGGGCGACACCGTGATCCTCGCGTCCTCGCTGATCCCGGGCAACGAGAACGCCGTCTTCCGGGTCATCAACGGCCTGCTGAAGCTCGGCGCGGACGTCATCCACAAGGGGAACGCGAAGGTGCACGTCTCCGGGCACGCCGCAGCGGGCGAGCTCCTCTACTGCTACAACATCCTCCGGCCGAAGAACGTGATGCCCGTGCACGGCGAAACGCGCCACCTCATCGCGAACGGGAAGCTGGCGCAGCAGACCGGCGTCCCCGCCTCCAACGTGCTCCTGACGGATGACGGCTCCGTGGTCGATCTCGTGGACGGCAGGGCGCGGGTGGTCGGCGCCGTGGAGTGCGGCTTCGTGTACGTGGACGGCTCCAGCGTCGGAGAGATCACGGACGCGGACCTCAAGGACCGGCGGATCCTCGGCGAGGAGGGGTTCATCTCGATCATCACCGTCGTGAACCGGACCACGGGGAAGGTCGTCTCCGGCCCCGACATCCACGCGCGGGGCTTCGCGGAGGACGACTCCGTGTTCGACGAGATCAAGCCGAAGATCAACGAGGCGCTCGAGGAAGCCGTGATGAACACCACGGACCACACCACGTACCAGCTGCAGCAGGTGGTCCGGCGCATCATCGGGACCTGGGTCAATCGCCGGTACCGCCGCAGGCCCATGATCATCCCGGTCGTCCTCGAGGCCTGACGGCAGACGGGTCCACCGCGGCGACGCTCGACCGGGTGCCGGGTGCCGGGTGCCGGGTGCCGGGTGCCGGGTGCCGGGTGCCGTGGGTGCCGGGTGCCGTGGGTGCCGGGTGCCGTGGGTGCCGGGTGCCGTGGGTGCGGGAATCCGACGCTTCGGCGGCGCGGTCCGGTACCGTGAGGATCATGGCCACTCGAACGTCCCCTGCCCCGCGGGGCCAGCACCAGACCCGCGGCAAGGGAGCCTCCGCCGCTGCGGGGACCGGCCGGGCCAAGGCGCCCGCCAAGGACACCCAGCGCGCGACGGCGAAGACCCGGCAGGTGCCGGTCGCTCCGGAGCCGCAGCACGAGGACCGCCTGGCGCTGCCGCTGCGGGCCGTCCGGGCCGTCTGGATGGGCACGGCGCGCCTCGTGGGGTCGGGTGTCCGCACGTTCGGGCACCACGTCGAACCGGAGCGTGACCTCCGCCGTGACGGCACCGGGTTCTTCCTCCTCCTGCTGGCACTGGCCGTCGCGGCCGTCGAATGGTGGGCCCTGACCGGGACGCCGGCCGACATCGTCCACGCGGCCGCCGGAGGGACATTCGGCTGGATGGCCCTGCTCGTGCCCTTCATGCTCGGTGTCGGCGCCGTCAGGCTCTTCCGGTACCCGGAACGCCACCGGGCCAACAACCGCGTCGCCATCGGACAGCTCGTCATCCTCGTCGCCGGCTCGGGCATCGCGCACCTCGTCGGTGGCCAGCCCGGCCTCGCGGCAGGACTGGACGCCCTCTGGCGCGCCGGGGGAGTGGCCGGCTTCGTCGTCGCCGGACCCCTCAGCAGCGTCCTCACGGCCTGGCCCGTCGCCCTCGTGCTCACCGCGGCGATCTTCCTCGGCCTGCTGATCGTCACCGCCACACCCTTCCGCCACATCCCCTCGCGCCTGCGGACCCTCTACGAGCACCTCATGGGCCAGGACCCGGACGCGGCCGACCACCGGCGAGAGGACGGCCACGACCAGAGCTACCTCTACGAGACGCACGGGGCCACCGCCGCACAGGAGCCGAAGAAGCGCAAGCGCCTGTTCGGCAAGGACCGGCAGTCCGCCGCAACCGGGGACCACGGCGAGGACGACGTCGACGGCTACGTCGGCGACGAGGCGTTCGAGCGCGCTGTCATCGAGGACGAGGAGCGCCGCGCCCGCGAGGCCGAGGCCGAGGCCGAGGCCGCCGTGCCCCCGGGCATCCGCCGCCCGACCAAGCAGGAGCTCGCCGCCGAGGAGCTGAAGCGGTCGAACGCAGCCCGGCTGCCGGCCGCCGAGGCCCCGGAGCGCGCGCCCGAGGGCGCCACCGAAGCCATCGACGTCGTCCCGGCGGCGAAGGCCCTGATCGTCCCGTCGACCCCGGTGCAGCCCCAGGTGCCGCCGACGCCGATCCCGCAGCGCACCGAGCAGCTGCAGCTCGCCGGGGACGTCGCCTACACCCTGCCGCCGTCGGACTACCTGCCGGCAGGCACCCCGCCCAAGGAGCGCTCGGAGGCCAACGACGCCGTCGTCGCCGCCCTGACGCACACCATGGACCAGTTCAACGTCGACGCCAAGGTCACCGGATTCTCGCGTGGTCCGACGGTCACGCGCTACGAGATCGAACTCGCGCCGGGCACCAAGGTGGAGCGGGTCACGGCGCTGTCCAAGAACATCTCCTACGCGGTCGCGTCCTCCGACGTCCGCATCCTCTCGCCCATCCCCGGCAAGTCCGCCATCGGGATCGAGATCCCCAACACGGACCGCGAGACCGTCTCCCTCGGTGACGTGCTCCGCTCCGGCAACGCGCGGAAGACGGACCACCCGATGGTCATGGGCGTCGGCAAGGACGTCGAGGGCGGGTTCGTCGTCGCGAACCTCGCCAAGATGCCCCATCTCCTCGTGGCCGGTGCCACGGGCGCGGGCAAGTCCTCCTTCGTCAACTCGATGATCACCTCCATCCTCATGCGGTCCACGCCGGACGAGGTGCGGATGGTCATGGTGGACCCCAAGCGCGTGGAACTGACCGCGTACGAGGGGGTCCCGCACCTCATCACGCCGATCATCACCAGCCCGAAGAAGGCCGCCGAGGCGCTGCAGTGGGTGGTCCGCGAGATGGACACGCGCTACGACGATCTCGCCAACTACGGCTACAAGCACATCGACGACTTCAACAAGGCCGTCCGCAACGGCAAGGTGGTGCCGCCCGAGGGCTCCAAGCGGGTCGTCCGCCCGTATCCCTACCTCCTGGTCATCGTCGATGAGCTCGCGGACCTCATGATGGTCGCCCCGCGCGATGTCGAGGACTCGATCGTGCGCATCACGCAGCTCGCGCGTGCCGCGGGCATCCACCTCGTGCTGGCGACGCAGCGCCCCTCGGTCGACGTCGTGACCGGCCTGATCAAGGCCAACGTGCCCTCCCGCATGGCCTTCGCGACATCATCCGTGACGGACTCCCGCGTGGTCCTCGACCAGCCGGGCGCCGAGAAGCTGATCGGCCAGGGCGACGCCCTGTTCCTGCCGATGGGTGCGTCCAAGCCGATGCGCGTGCAGGGCGCGTGGGTCACGGAGTCGGAGATCCACCGCGTCGTCGAGCACGTCAAGGGCCAGCTGCAGGCGGTGTACCGCGAGGACGTCGCGGTCGACGCGCCGAAGAAGCAGATCGACGACGACATCGGGGACGATCTCGACGTCCTGCTGCAGGCCACCGAACTGGTGGTCACCACCCAGTTCGGCTCGACGTCGATGCTGCAGCGCAAGCTGCGCGTCGGCTTCGCCAAGGCAGGCAGGCTCATGGACCTGCTCGAGTCGCGTGGCGTCGTCGGCCCCTCGGAGGGGTCCAAGGCCCGCGACGTCCTCGTGAAGCCGGACGACCTCGAGCCCGTCCTCGCGGCGATGCGCGGCGACGAACCGGCGTCGCAGGCCGCTTCGGTGCCCCGCCCTGCCCAGCCCCCGATCGACCTCGTCGCCGACGACCTCGCCTCCCGGGCACAGGCCGTCGACTATCACGACGGTGCTGACGGCTCGGACGACGCGGACGGCGACACCGACGCCTGGAACCTCACCGGCAGGTAGCCTGACACCGTGAACAGCTCCCCGACCCCGGCGGTGCCGGTACTGAACATCGCGAACGTCCTGACGGTCGTGCGCATCCTGCTGGTCCCCTTCTTCATCTGGTTCCTCCTGCTCGACGACGGCGGTGGCGGCCTCTTCCGCTGGCTCGCGGTCGCGACGTTCGCCGTCGCGATCTACACGGACAAGCTCGACGGCGACCTCGCCCGGAGCAGGGGTCTCATCACGGACTTCGGCAAGATCGCCGACCCGATCGCCGACAAGCTCCTCATCGGCTCCGCGCTGATCCTGCTGTCCGTGCTCGGCGAACTGTGGTGGTGGGTGACGATCGTCATCCTGGTGCGGGAGATCGGCATCACGCTGCTCCGCTTCGCGGTGATCCGCTACGGCGTGATGCCCGCCTCGCGCGGCGGGAAGCTGAAGACGGTCGTCCAGACGGTCGCGATCCTCCTGCTCCTGGTCCCGCTGCAGGCGCTGCTCGGCGACTGGGCCTGGTGGGTCGCCGCGGCGGTCATGGCCGCCGCGCTCGTGATCACGGTCGTGACGGGGGTCGACTACATCCTCCAGGCGATCCGTCTCCGCGCGCAGGCCCGCCGGTGAGCCCGTCCTCGTCCGACCCGACGGGCGACAGGCTCCTGGTCCTGCCGCGGCCGGTCGCGGAGGGGGCAGCAGGGGACGCTCGGTGAGCGGCACCCTCGCCGCCGACGTCATCGCCCTCGCCACGCGGCACGGTCTGACGGTCGCGACCGCCGAATCCCTGACCGCCGGCATGGTCGCCTCGGCACTGGCCGATGTGCCCGGGGCCTCGTCCGTCCTGCAGGGCGGTGTAGTCGCCTACCAGGTCGAGGTCAAGCAGAATCTGCTCGACGTGGACGCTGATCTGCTGGCCGATGTCGGCGCCGTCGATGCCCGCGTCGCGGCGGCCATGGCCGAGGGGGCCCGGCTCGCCCTCGTCGCCGACATCGGCGTCGCCACCACGGGAGTGGCCGGGCCGTCGGCCCACCAGGGCAAGCCCGTGGGTACCGTCTTCACGGCGATCTCGACGGCATCCGGGACCCGGAGCTTCGAACACCACTTCCACGGCGGGCGGGACGGCATCCGCGCCGCGACCGTCGAAGCCGTCCTGGCGGAACTCCTCGGGGAACTCTCCGGGGGAACAAACCGCCCACGGGGTGAGTTATAAACACTGCCGGCCGTTGATAGGGTTGGCGGCTCAGGCTCAAGCAGATCGGGCAGGTCATCATCACGGGCGTTCGTCGATCACGGCGGTGCCGCATCTATGAGGGAGCAAGGCGATACAGATGGTAAAGCAGCCCGTATCCGTAAACGGCGTCGTCCGTTGGCGTGATGTGGGGTTGGCAGATGATGCACAACGCAAGCCCAAGGAGCGCAAAATGGTCGTACTTCGCCATGAGATCGGCGATGTCCTCCGGGACGTCCGCCAGCGCCAGGGCCGTACCCTGCGTGAGGTGTCGCACAGTGCGAGGGTTTCCCTCGGATACCTCAGCGAGGTCGAGCGTGGACAGAAGGAAGCATCCTCTGAACTCCTCTCATCAATCTGCAGTGCACTCGAGGTGCCGCTCTCCTCGATGCTGCGGGAAGTCAGCGACCGGCTGGCAGAAGCAGAAGGCGTGTCCATCCCGGATACCGTTCCCCAGGAATTCGCGCGTGAGTTCGGCGACGACCTCAGCGACGGACTGAACGACGACTTCCGTCGGGGGCTCGCGGCGACGAACCGCTAGCCACCCCACGACAAGGAAGGCCCGCCCCACAGGGGACGGGCCTTCCTGCTGTCCGCTACCAGTTGTCCTTGGTGTACGTGTTGTTGAGCTGCGCGATCAGGGTGCCCAGACGCGTGAGGTCGTCGACCTCCCAGTCCTCCATGAGCTGGTGGAACGCCTGCTTCCTGGCAGACTGCGCCGCGACCAGCTGGCTGGTTCCGGCGTCCGTGAGCGAGATGGACTGTGCCCGCCCGTCGAGCGGGTCCGCTTCCTTCTGCACCAGGCCGAGCTGCTCCAGCATCGCGATCTGGCGACTGACCGAGGGCTTGCCCACCCCGACGCTCGCAGCGATGTCCGTCAGGCGCATCGACCCCTCCCGCTGCAGGATCACGAGCAGGCCGTAGGCCGCCGGTTCCATGTCCGGGTGCACGCGACGCGCGACCTTGTAGGAATTCGACCTGGCACGACGCCACAGCATGCTCAGCTGTTGCTCGAGCGCTTCGATGGCGGCATCGGTGTCGGCGTCGTCGCCGGGATAGGGCGCCAGGCTCGGGCCGGGGTCGGTGCTGCTCGGCTTCGCGTTCATGGGCCAATTGTAGGGTTCCGGTTCCCGGGCGGCACCATGCGACGCCGGCCGATATCCCGCGACCTCCGTCGACGTGGCGCGACTCCGTCGCGTGCCGGATCGCCAAGAGCACCACGGCGCTGCACGGACCAGCCGCGCAGCCTGCCCTCGTGGCGGGCAGCTCGGGCCCCGCCCCGGCCGATGCTGCGCGGCGTCGGTGCGGGCGGCCACAATGGAGAGGGCGCCGCAGGGCATGCAGGCGCCGTCGAACAGGAACGGCGGGGAACTGGACATGCGGTTGAGCGATTTCTGGCGGTTGATGGACGACGAGTTCGGGGAGCGGTATTCCCGCACCCTCGCCCGTGACCTCGTGGTGGACCAGCTCGGTGACAGGACCGCCTCCGAGGCGCTGTCGGCGGGCCTGGATCCGAAAGCGGTGTGGGAGGCGGTGTGCCGCGCCCAGGACGTCCCCCGGGACCGCTGGCTGGGCCAGGACGTGAAGCCGCGCTGACCCCGCCCGGACCGTCGGCGAACACGCGGGGGAGGTCCTGGATAATCGAATATCTGTTCGGATCGCGGTAGAATGATCCTGGAGGCGGAGTGCTCTTGTACACATAGCGGCAGGCCCACCTCAAACTGTCGGCGCAGACTCCTACAGTCGACACTGAACACGTAAACAGGCCTCACGGCCATGGACAACCGAGGTGAAGAATGGCCGCTCCAGACCGCGAGAAAGCCCTCGAAGCAGCTCTCGCTCAGATCGACAAGCAGTACGGCAAGGGTTCCGTGATGCGTCTCGGTGACGAGACCAGGGCGCCCATCGAGACCATCTCGACCAGCTCCATCGCGCTGGACGCCGCGCTCGGTATCGGCGGGCTGCCCCGGGGAAGGGTCGTCGAGATCTACGGGCCGGAGTCCTCGGGCAAGACCACCGTCGCACTCCACGCCGTCGCCAGTGCCCAGCGCAACGGCGGGATCGCCGCGTTCATCGATGCCGAGCACGCGCTCGACCCCGAGTACGCCAAGCGGCTCGGTGTGGATACGGATGCCCTCCTGGTCTCCCAGCCGGATACCGGTGAGCAGGCGCTGGAGATCATGGACATGCTGATCGGGTCGGGGTCCATCGACATCGTCGTGATCGACTCCGTGGCCGCACTCGTGCCCCGCGCCGAGATCGAGGGCGAGATGGGCGACAGCCACGTCGGTCTGCAGGCGCGCCTCATGAGCCAGGCGCTGCGCAAGATCACCGGTCGCCTGAGCCAGACCAAGACGACGGCCATCTTCATCAACCAGCTACGCGAGAAGATCGGCGTGTTCTTCGGAAGCCCCGAGACCACCACAGGTGGCAAGGCGCTCAAGTTCTACGCCTCCGTCCGCATCGACGTGCGGCGCATCGAGACGTTGAAGGAGGGCGTGAACCCGGTCGGCAACAGGACCCGCGCCAAGATCGTCAAGAACAAGATGGCGCCGCCCTTCAAGCAGGCGGAGTTCGACATCCTCTACGGACACGGGATCTCCCGTGAGGGCGGGCTGATCGACGTCGGGGTCGAGAATGGCCTGGTCAAGAAGTCGGGCGCCTGGTTCACCTACGACGGTGACCAGTTGGGACAGGGCAAGGAGAACGCCCGTAAGTTCCTCATCGACAACCCGGGACTGGCCGATGAGTTGGAGCAGAAGATCCGGGTAAAGCTGGGGATCGGTGTCCACGCGGAGGAACCTGAGGCGCCCAAGCTGAAGGCCGTCAGCGGCGAGTAGCCGCATGAACGGGGACGACGGCGCCGGTTCCGTCGAGTGGGGGACCTCCTTCGGCCGATTCGGCGCCGACAGCTCGCAGGAGCCTGCCGAAAGGTCGGACGGCGACGGCGAGATTCCCCGTCGGCAGGGCATGCGGAAGGGCCTGACGCGGTCCGGATCGTCCTCCTTCGGCCGGAGCGGGGTATCGAGGTCGGCGTCCGGGCGCACGGAAGCCGGAACGTCCAAGCGCAGCCGGCGGCAGCCGGGAGCGCGGGCTACCAGCGGCCGCGGCGGACGCTCCTTCGTCGATCCGTTCGGACCGGTCGTCGGATCGTCGGCCGATGCCGACGCCGATGCCGACGCCGATGCCTCCGCGGATGTGACGGGTGGGCCGTCCGACAGCGGCGAGAGCCCGAGAGCCCGGCCGCAGGGACGCCGCCGTCGGCAGGGTGCGCGAGTCGAGACCGGGACCGGAGCGGATGCCGCACTCGACGGACCGGCCGGGCCACCGCGGCATCCCGACGGTGATGAGATGCCTGCCGACGCTGCGAGGACCGACGAGGAGTGGACGTCACTGGGTCGCTCGGTGCTCCTGCGGCAACTCGCCCTCGGTGCGCGGAGTCGTCATCAACTCGACCGCAAGCTTGCCGAGCGGGAGGTGCCTCCGTCGGTCGCCTCGGCGCTCCTCGACCGGTTCGTCGAGGTGCAGCTGATCGATGACGCGGAGTTCGCGCGCATGTGGGTCCGCACGCGGATCGCGGCCAAATCCCTGTCCCGGTCGTCATTGCGTCGCGAGCTGGCCGAGAAGGGCATCGCCGTCGAGCTCGTCGAGGATGCCCTCGAGCAGGTGTCCGACGAGGACGAGATCGAGCAGGCCCGTGACGTGGTCCGACGGAAGCTGCGGATGTCCGCCGATCTCGCCGACCGGACGGTCCGCGAGAAGGAGATGCGCAGGCTCGTCGGAGTCCTCGCCCGGAAGGGCTACAACCCGGGGAGTGCCTACTCCATCGTCAAGGAGGTCATCGCCGCGGCAGCAGCAGATGCGGCAGAAGGGGCAGAGTCGGAGGGGTGACCCTCATGCATGACCCGGGGATGGCGGAGACGCAGATCGCGCCGAGAGCCCGGGAGGTCGTGGGCGTGCCCGCAGAGGCGCCGGTCCGGGTGCGACCGGACGCGACCGGAGGCGGGCCGTCGCTCGGCTCATCGTCGGACTGCTGTACCGGGCCGGTGCGATTGTGGGGCTCCGTCCCGGCGGTCGTAGGCTTGATGCCGTGAGCAGCACAGTCCCCGTCGCCGTCCGCCCCATCGATCTCGAACCAGCCGGAGCACCCTCCGCCCTGCCGGTACCGCCACGCACCTACGAGGTGCGCACCTTCGGCTGCCAGATGAACGTCCACGACTCCGAGCGGATCTCGGGCCTCCTCGAGGACTCCGGCCTCAGCCGGAACGAGGACGGGCAGGCCGACGTCGTCGTCTTCAACACCTGCGCCGTCCGGGAGAACGCGGACAACAAGCTGTACGGCAACCTCGGGATGCTCAAGGCCATCAAGGAGCAGCGACCGGAGATGCAGATCGCCGTCGGGGGGTGCCTCGCGCAGAAGGATCGGGAGACCATCCTCGCCAAGGCTCCCTGGGTCGACGCGGTCTTCGGAACCCACAACATCGGCGCCCTGCCCGCCCTGCTCCAGCGAGCACGCCACAACCAGGACGCACAGCTGGAGATCCTGGAATCGCTCGACGTGTTCCCGTCCACGCTCCCGACGAAACGCGAATCCGTCTACGCCGGCTGGGTCTCCATCTCGGTCGGGTGCAACAACACCTGCACCTTCTGCATAGTGCCCGCCCTGCGCGGGAAGGAGCGCGACCGCAGGCCGGGGGAGATCCTCGCCGAGATCGAGGCGCTGGTGGCGGACGGGGCCGTCGAGGTCACGCTGCTCGGGCAGAACGTCAATTCCTATGGTGTGGAGTTCGGCGACCGCGGTGCCTTCGCCAAGCTGCTCCGCGCCTGCGGGTCCATCGAGGGTCTCGAGCGCGTGCGCTTCACCAGCCCCCACCCTGCAGCATTCACCGATGACGTCATCGAGGCGATGGCGGAGACGCCGAACGTGATGCCGCAGCTGCACATGCCGCTGCAGTCGGGCTCGGACCGGATCCTCAAGGCGATGCGCCGCTCCTACCGGTCCTCACGGTTCCTCGGCATCCTCGACCGGGTGCGCGAGCGCATGCCGGACGCGGCGATCTCCACCGACATCATCGTCGGGTTCCCGGGCGAAACCGAGGAGGACTTCCAGGCCACCCTCGACGTCGTGGAGCGGTCCCGCTTCGCGACGGCCTTCACGTTCCAGTACTCGAAGCGGCCGGGTACGCCTGCTGCCGATCTTCCCGACCAGCTCCCGAAGGCCGTGGTCCAGGAGCGCTTCGAACGGCTCACAGCACTCCAGGACCGCATCGCCCGCGAGGAGAACGCCCGCCAGGTCGGCCGCTCGGTCGAGGTGCTCGTGACCGATCAGCAGGGCCGCAAGGGCAGCGAGACGCACCGCCTGACCGGGCGGGCACGCGACCAGCGGCTCGTCCACTTCTCCGTGCCCGAGGGAGCACCCGCACCGAGGCCGGGCGACGTCGTCACCGTGCCCGTCACCGAGGCCGCGTCGTTCCACCTGCTCTCGGACCCGGGCCCCGAACAGTACGTCCTCCGCCGTTCGCGGGCGGGAGACGCATGGGACCGGAGCCAGGCCGACTCCTGCGGTGTCCCCAGCGCAGAGGACGGGGCCGTCCGGGCCGTGTCCCTCGGCATGCCGGCCCTCCCCGTCAGGGCGAGCGCCTGGTGATCCTCCCCGTGGTCGCCGTGGTCGGCCCGACCGGATCAGGCAAGTCCGAGCTCGGGGTGGCACTTGCACACCGGCTGGGCGGGGAAGTGATCAATGCCGATGCGCTGCAGCTCTACCGCGGTATGGACATCGGCACGGCGAAGCTGCCTGTCGAGGACCGCCGGGGCGTCGAGCACCATCTCCTCGACGTCCTCGACGTCACGCAGGAAGCATCCGTCGCGGCCTACCAGCGGGACGCACGGAGTGCCATCGACGAGATCCGCAGCCGCGGGCTGGTTCCCGTGCTCGTCGGTGGCTCGGGGCTGTACCTCCGGGCGGCCCTCGACCGTCTCGACTTCCCTCCCACAGACCAGGCGGTCCGCTCCCGCCTGGAGGCCGAACTGCTCGACGGCGGCCGCGCGGTCTTCCGTGAGCGGCTCCGGGCCGTCGATCCCGTATCCGCTGGTCGTATCGAGGACGACCGCCGCCTCGTCCGGGCGCTGGAGGTCCACGAGGTCAGCGGGCGGCCCTTCAGCTCCTTCATGCCGACGCGCGAGTATCATCACCCGGCCGTGCAGATCGGCCTGGCCGTGGACCGTGATCTCCTGCGCGCGCGTCTCGGGGAGCGCGTGCACGGCATGGTCCGCCTCGGGCTGCGCGGGGAGGTCGAGCGACTCGCCGCGAGCGGACTGCGCGAAGGGCGGACGGCATCGCGCGCGCTCGGCTACGGCCAGTTCCTGCGGGTCATCGACGGTGGCCTGACCGAGGCCGAAGCCGTCGACGACACCATCGCCGCCACGCGCCGCTTCGCGAAGCGGCAACTGACCTGGTTCCGGGGGGACCCCAGGATCACGTGGCTGGACGCGCAGCAGGAGAGCCTCGTCGACGACGCCGCCGCCCTGGTGCGGTCCAGCAGGGACCTATCCTTGAAGGCGTGACCGACTCCCGCAGCGACACCGAACCAGCCCGCGACACCGACCAGACGGACGCCGTCGTCGGAGACTCCTCCGGGCTCACCTTCACCAAGGGCCATGGCACGGGCAACGACTTCATCCTCGTGCTCGACCCCGACGGCCTCGCACCGACGGACCGCCCTTTCGTCGCAGCCCTGTGCGATCGGCACCGCGGCATCGGCGCGGACGGCTACATCCGCGCGGTCCGCTCGTCCTCGCTCCCGGAGGGCCGCGCTCTCCTGCAGACCGAACCCGCCGCGGAATGGTTCATGGACTACCGCAACGGCGACGGGTCCGTGTCGGAGATGTGCGGCAACGGCGTCCGCGTCTTCGCCCACTTCCTCCTCGAGATGTCCGTCGCGCACCTGCCCGAGGGCGGAGAACTGGCCATCGGTACGCGCGCCGGCGTCAAGCGTGTGGCACGGTCCGGCACCGAGTACGCGGTGGACATGGGCCCGTGGGAGTTCATCGCGCCCGATGCCGCCGTGTCTCGGGGCATGGACTCGCTCGTCGCCGTCGGCGGGCTCGACGTCGACCGTCCCGGGCTGTCGATCAGCATGGGCAACCCGCACACCGTCGTCGCGCTGGCGGAGTACGAGGAACTGGGCCGGACAGAGCTGAACAGGGCACCGGTCGTGGATCCGGTGCCTCCGCTCGGGACCAATGTGGAGCTGGTCGTGCCGTCCGATCCGCTGGTGGGGGACGACGGCGTGGGTCGCCTGACCATGAGGGTGCACGAGCGGGGTGTCGGAGAGACGCAGTCCTGCGGGACCGGGGCCTGCGCCGCGGCAGCGGCGACGCGCTTCTGGGCAGGGCCCACGGCGCCGGCGCACTGGCTCGTCACGGTACCCGGCGGCGTGGTCGGCGTGACCTTCTTCGACGGTCCGGAGGGTCGGGAGCACGTGCAGCTCAGCGGGCCGGCCGTCCTGGTGGCCCACGGCACCCTCCTGAACGGCTCCTGAACGGCGCCTGAATGCTCCTGCATGCTCACCCCGGTGTACCGCCGGTCGCGGTGATCGTGGTTCCGGCGCTGGACGGGCCGGAGCGGCAGGGACGTCAGTCCGCCCGGTGCACCTTGATGATGCGGAAGGACTTGGACGTCTCGGCGCGCCGCACCGTGAAGCCGGTGGGCAGTTCGTCTGCCAGCCACCGCTGCAGTGAGTCGGCGCCGAGATTCTTCTGCACCACCAGCCAGGCCCGGCCGCCCGGGGCGAGCCGGGGGATCCAGCGGAGCAGCAGCGCGTGGAGCTCCTGCTTGCCGATACGGATCGGCGGATTCGACCAGATGGTGTCGAACTCGAGGTCAGGGTCGACATCGTCGGGCTTCGCGCCCGTGATGTTCGTCAGGCCCAGGCGTGTCGCATTCTCGGCGGTGAGTGCGAGGCACCGCTCGTTCACGTCGACCGCAAGGACCGACGCCTGCGGGGCCTGGATCGCCAGGGTCAGCGCGATCGGGCCCCACCCGCACCCGACGTCCAGCAGCCGCTGTCCCTCGGGGGCCGGTACGCCGTCCAGGAGGATTCGCGTGCCCTTGTCGACGCCGTCGGGACTGAAGATCCCCGACGAGGTCACGAGCTCGCGCCGTTCGCCGGCGAGGACGACAGACAGGGGTTTCCGGGTGTCCGGACCGGACGGCTGCTCGCTGAAATAGTGCTGGGACTCCATGGGGAAAGCCTAGTGGCAGCCTGCAGGCAACCGGTCCGGCCGACATTTCGCGCTGGGAGAAGAGCCTGTGTCCGTCGTCGTGCGTGGACGTAGAATTGACCTACTCATACCTAGGGAGACCATGACCACGAACAACGGACATTCCGCCGGAGCCGACATGGGCCCGGAGGAGATCCAGGCAGTCATCGATCGGATTCTCGCCAGCGACGAAGCTGCCGTGGCGAAGACGAAGGCCGGTACATCGGAGCAGGCTGCCGCGCCCACGGAGAAGACCTGGCGCTCGCGGGCGCTCGCCCTCTCGGACGGGGACGAGACGTCGGACGCCGACGGGGACCAGCAGGATCTCGCCGAACGCCGCGCCCTGCGGCGCGTCGCGGGACTCTCCACGGAGCTCGAGGACGTCACCGAGGTCGAATACCGCCAGCTGAGGCTCGAGCGCGTGGTCCTCGCCGGACTGTGGAGCGAGGGCACGGCGCAGGATGCCGAGAACTCGCTGCAGGAGCTGGCGGCCCTCGCCGAGACAGCAGGTTCCGAGGTCCTCGACGGGATCGTCCAGCGCCGGCTCAAGCCGGACCCCGGGACGTTCCTCGGTTCGGGCAAGGCACAGGAGTTGAAGGACATCGTGCAGGCCACGGGCGCGGACACCGTGATCGTGGACAGCGAGCTCTCGCCGTCCCAGCGGCGTGGCCTCGAGGACATCGTCAAGGTGAAGGTCATCGACCGGACCGCCCTGATCCTCGACATCTTCGCGCAGCACGCCAAGTCCCGCGAGGGCAAGGCGCAGGTGGAACTGGCCCAGCTCGAGTACCTCCTGCCGCGTCTGCGTGGCTGGGGCGAGTCGATGTCCCGCCAGGCCGGTGGCCAGGTCGGCAGTGCCGGGGCGGGCATGGGATCGCGCGGACCGGGTGAGACGAAGATCGAACTCGACCGACGCAAGATCCGCACCCGCATGGCGAAACTGCGCCGGGAGATCGCGGGGATGAAGCCTGCCCGGGAGACGAAGCGGTCCAACCGCCGCCGGAACCAGGTGCCGTCCGTGGCGATCGCCGGGTACACGAACGCCGGGAAGTCCTCGCTCCTGAACCGCCTCACCGATGCCGGCGTGCTCGTCGAGAACGCGTTGTTCGCGACTCTCGATCCGACCATCCGACGCACCGAGACGCCGGACGGGATCGGCTACACGCTGGCCGACACCGTCGGCTTCGTCCGGTCGCTGCCCACACAGCTCATCGAGGCCTTCCGGTCCACCCTCGAGGAGGTCGCCGACTCGGACCTCATCCTGCACGTCGTCGACGCCTCCCACCCCGACCCCGAGGGGCAGATCGCCGCGGTCCGCGCGGTGCTGACGGAGGTCGAGGCCCGGAACGTCCCCGAGATCATCGTGCTCAACAAGGCCGATGCAGCCGATCCGTTCGTCATCGAGCGACTGCGTCAGCGGGAGCCGCGCTCCGTGGTCGTCTCCGCCCGGACCGGTGCGGGCCTGACCGAACTGCGGCAGCTGATCAGCACGAGCATCCCGCGCCCCGGGGTGAAGCTCGACCTGATGGTGCCCTACGAGCACGGCGAGATCGTCAGCCGCCTCCACGAAGAGGATGCCGAGATCCTCGGGATGGAGCACGTCGACGAGGGGACCCGCCTCGAGGTGATGGTCCGCGAGGGCCTGGCAGCCGAGCTGGAGCCGTACGTCCGGCATGAGTGACAGCACGCGGTCCGGCGCCGCCGTCGCGGCGCCGGACGCGGCTCGCCCTTCCCCGGAATCACGCCAGGCGCTCGAGCTCCTCGACGCCGCCGTCTCCGCCATGGGCGGGGAGATGCGCTCGGGCCAGCACGAGATGGTCCGTCAGGTCAGTGAGGCGATCCACTCGGGCGACCACCTGCTCGTCCAGGCCGGCACGGGAACCGGCAAGTCGCTCGCCTATCTGGTGCCCCTGATCGCCCACGCCATGGACAGCGATCGCCCGTCCGTCGTATCGACCGCGACGCTCGCCCTCCAGGCACAGATCGTGGGCCGGGACCTGCCACGACTGCTGGACGCGGTCCGGCCCGCGCTTGCCCGGCCGGTCGACGTCGCGCTGCTCAAGGGGCGCTCGAACTACGTCTGCCTGCACAAGACCGGCGGGGGATTCCCGGAGGAGGATGCGCCGGACACGCTCTTCAGCCTCGGCGAGGATGCGGCTCCCCACCCGGCGCCGGCCGCCATCGCGGGTGGAGCCGCCTCGGCTCTGGGCCGTGAGGTGGTCCGGCTCCGGGAGTGGGCGGAGGAGACGGAGACGGGTGACCGCGACGACCTCGTGCCCGGCGTCAGCGATCGTGCATGGCGGCAGGTGTCCGTCTCCAGCATGGAGTGCCTCGGCGCCGCGCGCTGCCCCGTCGCCCAGGAGTGCTTCAGCGAGAAGGCCCGCGCCGCGGCGGCCGACGCCGACATCATCATCACGAATCACGCCATGCTGGCGATCAGCGCCTTCGAGGGGCTCGCCGTGCTGCCCGAGTACGACGTCGTCGTGATCGACGAGGCGCACGAGCTCCACGACCGTGTCACCGGGGCCGTCTCCGGTCAGCTCTCCGCCGCCATGGTCAGCACGGCGGCCGCCGGCCTCAGGCGCCATGCGTCCGTTGCGACGACAGCGCTCGACTCCGCAGCCAGCGCCTTCGAGGCCGCGTCCGAGCTGGTCTCCTCCGGTCTGCTCGCCGGCGGGCTCCCGGACGATCTGGAGCAGACCCTCGCCCAGGTCCGCGATGCGGCTCGCGCCGCCCTCTCCGACACCAGGACGGACGGGAAGTCCGAGGCCGATGCGGACGGCGGACGCCAGATGGCGAGGTCCCGCGTCACGCTCGTGTTCGACCTGGCCGAGCGGATCCTCGCGGCGTCGGACGCGAAGGAGGTGGTCTGGGCGTCGAGGCCCAGCAGCTTCACGCCCGGATCCGGCTATTCACCGGCGGACGAGAGTGCGCCGGCGACCCTCAACGTGGCGCCGCTCTCGGTGGCCGGCCGGCTCCGCGAAGGGCTCTTCGAGGACCACACCGTGATCCTGACGTCGGCGACACTGGCCATCGGATCCGAATTCGGCCCGGTCGCCGGGTCCCTGGGTCTGAGTGGCCCGGGCGCGCCGGCGTGGACCGGCGTGGACGTGGGCAGTCCGTTCGACTACCCCCGCCAGGGCGTTCTGTACGTCGCCAAGGATCTGCCGAAACCTGAGCGCGGGACGTCGGACGCGCAGCTCGAGGAGTTGCTGGTGCTGCTCACGGCGTCGCGGGGCGGAGCGCTGGGGCTCTTCTCGTCCAAGCGGGCCGCCGAGGAAGCCGCGGAGGCACTGCGCCCGAAGGTGGACTTCGAGATCCTCTGCCAGGGGGAGTCCTCGCTCAACGCCCTGGTCACGCAGTTCGCCGAGGAACAGGACACGTGCCTGTTCGGCACCATGTCGCTCTGGCAGGGCGTCGATGTGCCGGGGGAGTCCTGCCGCCTCGTCGTGATCGATCGCATCCCCTTCCCGCGGCCGGACGATCCGCTGATGACGGCGCGCACCCGGGACGTCGCCCGGAACGGCGGCAACGGGTTCATGAGCGTGTCCGCCACGCACGCGGCGGTCCGCCTCGCCCAGGGAGCGGGACGCCTGATCCGTGCCACCGGTGACCGGGGGGTCGTCGCCGTGCTGGACAGCCGTCTCGCCACGGCGCGGTACGGCGGGTTCCTCCGGGCAGCGCTGCCGCCCTTCTGGGCGACGACGGACCGGGCCACGGTCACCGGCATCCTCGAGCGGATCTCGGGGCGCTGAGGGCTCCGGGCCCGGTGTCCTCCGGCGGGTCTCGGGGCGCCGAGGTCTCCGGGCGGGGGCCGTGCAGGATGCCGGCGGGCAGTCCCCCTCGGCAGGTGTCCCAGCACCGTCGGGCGATCACCGGGCGGGCGGGCTCCCGCCCCGGTCGGAACGGGCTAGAGAGCCCGCATCACCGAGACGACCTTGCCCATGATGCTCGCGTGGTCTCCGAGGATCGGTTCGTAGCGGGTGTTCTGCGGCAGGAGCCACGTGTGGCCGTCGCGCTGGCGGAAGGTCTTGACCGTCGCCTCGTCGTCCAGCAGGGCAGCCACGATGTCGCCGTTCTGGGCGCTCTGCTGACGCCGCACCACCACCCAGTCGCCGTCGCAGATGGCGGCGTCGACCATCGAGTCCCCGGACACCCTGAGCATGAACAGATCGCCGTGGCCCACGAGCTGCCGGGGGAGGGGCATCACGTCCTCCACCACCTGATCGGCCAGGATCGGTCCACCCGCCGCGATGCGTCCGACGAGCGGCACCAGCGCCGTGTCGACGGCGAACTGCTGCTCCGGGGCCGTACCCGACGCGGACGACGCGTCACCCGGCGTCTCCGCGGCAAGCGTCAGCGGCAGCAGGACCTCCATGGCACGGGGCCGCTTCGGGTCCCGCCGGACATAGCCGAGGCGCTCGAGCTGTGACAGCTGGTGCGTGACGCTCGACAGGCTCGCCAGACCGACGGTGTCGCCGATCTCCCGCATGGACGGGGGATACCCCTTATCGGCGATCGACCGCTGGATGGTCTCCAGGATGGTCAGCTGACGGGCCGTCAGTCCTTTGGACACGGACCGGCCCCGTGGCCTGCCGCGGCCCGCGCTGAGGGGCACGACGTCGGTCGGGGCGTCAACGGTGTTCGAATCCTGTCGAGCTGCCGGTGTTCGTTCCGCCACGGTGAGCCTTTCGCCTGGGACTGTCCGTCCCGTCGGTTCCGCCCTCGCGCCTCCGGTCGTCCCGGAAGCGATTGTGTCAGTGGCGGGTGATTGTCTTGGATTTATCGGGGCCGTCGTTACGCGGAAGCAGCGACGTCACCGGTGTTCTCCTGTCACGTTCACGCTAGGACAGACCGGGGCACTTATCAAACATATGTTCGAGCGAGTCTCGACAGCGGTCGTCGCTGAGTGCTAGAAATAGGACCAGACGAATTAGAACATGTGTTCGAACACGCTGATCGGGCGGGTCCGTACATTCGAAGAAAGAGGGAATGGACATGGCTGAAGTAACAGTTCTGCACGGCAGCACGGCGCTGTGGGCGCTGACGCCTGCACGGGCGGCATCCCATCTCCGGGTCGTTCCCTCGACGCTCGACGCCGATCCTGCCCGGGTCCGTACGTCCACGCAGCGGACTACGGGCTTCTCGGGTTCCGAAGGCACCGTCAACGACACGCCACCGGCAGCACGGCCGCTCACACTGACGAGGCGCGGACGCCTGCTGCTGGTGGGCCTGCCCATCGCCCTCGGTGTCGCGGCGCTGGTCCTCCTCGGAGCGTTCCTCACATCACAGGCGCAGGCCGGGGTGGACGCTCCTGCGCCGTCAGCCGTGGTCCAGGTCGATGTCGCGGCGGGCGAGACACTCTGGGACCTGGCCGTCCAGTACGCGCCGGAGCGGGACACGCGTCAGGTCGTCGGCGAGATGGTGGAGCTGAACAATCTGGGCACGTCGGTGATCCACGCGGGTCAGAGCCTCTCCATCCCGGCTCGGGGCTGAATCGCTCCGTCCGGATTCCCCCGGAGGTGCCGGCCCGAAGGTCCGATGCTCCTGACGGGGTCCCGTCGCATTCGTCGGTGGAGAAGCCGTCGCTTAAACTGGATGGGTGCCTTCAACCGTCGACGCCCTAGCGAACCTGCCCCTCCGTGACGATCTCGTGGGGCTGCACCCGTACGGCGCGCCACAACTCGATGTTCCGGTCCTCCTGAACGTGAACGAGAACACCTTCGGTGTTCCGGCCGACGTGCATGCGGCGATCGTCGCCGCCGTGGATGCGGCCGCGCAGGGATTGAACCGTTACCCGGACCGCGAGTTCACCGAGCTGCGGACGAACCTCGCCCGCTACCTCGGCCACGGGCTCACGCCGGACCAGCTCTGGGCGGCCAATGGTTCCAACGAGGTGCTGCAGCAGATCCTCCAGGCATTCGGGGGGCCGGGGCGGACGGCGATCGGCTTTCCTCCCACCTATTCGATGTATCCGCTGCTGGCCAGCGGGACCGGGACCCGGTACGTCACCGCACCACGCGACGCGGCCTATGCCATGACGCCCGACGCCACGGCGCGGGCCGTGCGGGACTCCGGCGCCAACATCGTGTTCCTCTGCTCCCCGAACAACCCGACCGGGACGGCGCTCGGGCTGGAGGTCGTCGAGGCGGTCTACGAGGCAGGGAAGGATTCCCGGGCGATCGTGATTGTGGACGAGGCCTACGGCGAGTTCGCCCAGGAGGGGACGGCCAGCGCCCTGACCCTGCTGCCCGGTCGGCCCCGGTTGCTCGTCTCGCGGACCATGAGCAAGGCGTTCGCCCTGGCCGGTGCCAGGATCGGTTACCTCGCCGCCGCACCGGAGATCACCGACGCCCTCCGCCTGGTGCGCCTCCCGTACCACCTCTCCGCGATCACGCAGGCGGCGGCCAATGCGGCCCTGACCCACGCCGCCACGCTGCTGTCCAACGTCGAGGCGATCAAGGTGCAGCGGGACCGGATCGTGGTGGAACTGCAGCGGCTCGGGCTGACGCCGGCGCCGTCCGACGCGAACTTCGTCTTCTTCACGGGCCTCGACGACCCGCACCGTGTCTGGGAAGGCCTGCTGGCGGCCGGGGTGCTGATCCGTGACGTCGGCATACCGGGGTCGCTGCGGGTGACGGCCGGGACCGAGGAGGAGACGACCCTCTTCCTCTCGGCGCTGAAGAACCTCCTGTAGGGCTTCGCGGCCTCGCCTGTTCTCCTAGACTTGAGGGGCAGGATCGCGGCACCCGTCCAGTGGGCGGAGTTGGGCCGCCCCCTGCGCCTGATTCGCCGACCAGCGCCCGGAAGCCCGGCAGCGCACAGAAGGAATGACATGACTGCAGATGCCCCCCGCGGCCGCACGGCCCGGATCGAGCGCGTCACCAGTGAGTCCAGCGTGCTCGTGGAACTGGACCTGGACGGCACCGGCGTGTCCACCATCGACACGACGGTCCCGTTCTTCGACCACATGCTGACGGCGCTGTCGAAGCACTCACTCATCGATCTCACCATCCGGTCGTCCGGCGACACGCACATCGACGTGCACCACACCGTGGAGGACACCGCCATCGCGATCGGCGAGGCCCTGCTCGTCGCGCTCGGCGACAAAGCCGGGATCCGCCGCTTCGGCGAGGCGACCGTACCGCTCGACGAGGCGCTGGCGAACGCCGTCGTGGACATCTCCGGCCGCCCCTTCCTCGTGCACGGCGGAGAGCCCGCGGGCCTGGAGTACCACCTGATCGGCGGGCACTTCACGGGATCGCTGACGCGCCACGTGCTGGAGGCGGTAGCGCTGCACGCCCGGATCTGCCTCCACGTCACGGTGATCGCCGGCCGGGATCCCCACCACATCGTCGAAGCGCAGTTCAAGGCCCTCGCCCGGGCGCTCCGCGCCGCCGTCGAGCCCGACCCGCGGGTCGAGGGCATCCCGTCCACCAAGGGGGCCCTGTGAGTGCGCGGACCGTCACCGTCCTGGACTACGGCTCCGGCAACGTCCGGTCGGTGGTGCGTGCCCTCGAGCACGTGGGCGCGGAGGTCCTCCTCAGCGCCAAGCCGGACGACGTCCTGAACGCCGACGGGCTGCTGGTGCCCGGGGTGGGCGCGTTCCAGGCCGTGATGAAGGGCCTGAAGGACGTCGATGCCCTGCGCATGATCGGCCGCCGGGTCGCCGGAGGTCGGCCGGTACTCGGCATCTGCGTCGGGCTCCAGGTCCTGTTCGACGAAGGGGTGGAGCACGGTGTCCGGACGCCCGGGATGGCCGAGTGGCCCGGAGTCGTCGAGCGGCTCAAGGCCGACGTGGTCCCGCACATGGGATGGAACACCGTCCAGGCGCCGGAGGACACCGTCCTGTTCGACGGCATCCGCGACGAGCGCTTCTACTTCGTCCACTCCTACGGCGTGCAGGACTGGTCCTTCGACGTGACGCAGCCCGCCATGAAGCCTCCCCAGGTCACGTGGTCGAACCACGGTGGTCCGTTCATCGCCGCCGTCGAGAACGGACCCCTCAGCGCCACCCAGTTCCACCCCGAGAAGTCGGGTGACGCAGGGGCGCACCTCCTGCGGAACTGGATCGACGGCCTGCGGTGACCGCGTGCTGAGCCTCGTGCTGATGGGGGTGGCCGGCCTCCTGATCGGTGGTGCCTTCTCGCTCCGGGGGCAGGACTTCCCCCGATGGGTCTGGATCGCCTTCCTCGTCCTGGCGGGCCTCTCGCTCGTCGCTGCCTACCTCTTCACCCTTCCCGGCGACTGACCGGGCACCCGTCCATCGCCCCCCCCCGCGTCCTCCCGTACCGACGAAAGCAGACACCGCACCCATGAGCCCCTTCACCGAATCACCCACGCTCGAACTCCTTCCGGCCGTCGACGTCGCAGACGGCCAGGCCGTGCGCCTCGTGCAGGGCGAAGCCGGTAGCGAGACCAGCTACGGCGATCCGCTCGACGCCGCCCTCGCCTGGCAGGAGGCGGGCGCCGAGTGGGTGCACCTGGTCGACCTCGACGCCGCTTTCGGGCGTGGTTCGAACAAGGACCTCCTCGAACGCGTGGTCCGCAACCTCGACATCAAGGTGGAGCTCTCGGGCGGTATCCGGGACGACGTCTCGCTGGATGCCGCGCTGGAACTGGGCGCGACGCGCGTCAATCTGGGCACCGCAGCGCTCGAGAATCCCGAGTGGACCCAACTCGCCATCGCGCGCTACGGCGACGCCGTCGCCGTGGGCCTCGATGTCCGCGGCACCACGCTCGCGGCCCGCGGCTGGACCGAGGAGGGTGGTGACCTGTGGGAGGTGCTGCAGCGGCTCGAGGATGCCGGCTGTGCCCGCTACGTGGTCACCGACGTGACGAAGGACGGAACCCTGCGCGGACCGAATCTCGAACTCCTCCAGCAGGTCCTCGCCCGGACCACGCGACCCGTCGTCGCCTCCGGTGGCATCTCGAGCCTCGATGACATCGCCGCACTGCGGGACCTCGTGCCGCACGGCCTGGAGGGCGCGATCGTCGGGAAGGCGCTCTACGCCGGTGCCTTCACGCTCCCGCAGGCCCTCGACGTGGCGGGAATGCCCGGCGCGGACGCGTGACGGCCAGGCGCCTCCCCGCACATATCGCCGCGGCCCTCGCCGGCCGTCAGCACGGCGCCGAGGGCGGGAACACCGCGGACTCCGCGGGCCGTCCATGGGTCGGACGGGACCTGTCCGGCCCTGACAACCCACTCCACGCGTTCGACGACGACGACGGGTCCGCCGATCCAGGTCTGGCCGCGGCCGTGGCCGGCCTGCTCGGGGGTCCGGCGGCGACGGACGGGCCGGTGGACCAGCCGGGTCCGGGTGAGCGCCGGGTCCTCGCAGCACTCGCCACGGCGCGCGTCTTCATCCCGATCGTCGCGCAGCTCACCGTCGCGGGGGAAGCCGATGGTGCGGCCGGTGCCGCGGGACCGCGGGGCGCTCTGCACTCCGATAAGGAGGCCGACATGGCGCTCGTGACGCTCACGGCGCCCGACGGCCGGAAGGCGCTGCCGGTCTTCTCCTCCACCGGGGCCCTCGAGCGCTGGCATCCGGAGGCACGGCCCGTCGCGGCCTATGCCTCCAGGGCCGCCCTCGCGGCGGCCGCCGACGGCGCCGAACTCCTGGTGCTCGATCCCGGCGCCGCACTGACCGTCGTCGTGCGCCGCCCAGCGGTATGGGCGCTGGCGCAGCAGGTCGCCTGGACGCCGTCCTACGAGGACCCTGCACTGGTGACGCTCGTGGAGACCGCCGCCGCCGGTCAGGAGGAGATCCTGTCGGTGGCTCTCCGGCCCGCCGCAGGCGTCCTCAGCCGGGCGGCCGACGGTAGCATTGCCTCCGGAGGGGGGCCAGGCCCCGAACTCCGGATGGACGTGCGGCTACGACCGGGACTGCCCGCCGAGGGCGTCCGCGAGGCCGTCACCGCCCTCAGGTCCACCCTTCTGGGTCTCCCGGATTTCGTGGAACGGGTCGACTCGCTCGACATCAAACTCATGGGCTGACGGGAGCGTCGGCCAGGAAGACGACTTGTGAACTTCGCCGTATACCGGGACCTGCTGCGCATCCGCTCCGTCCGTACCCTGCTGATCGTCGGCATGATCGCCCGGTTCCCGCACTCCGCGGCCGGTGTGCTGCTGACCCTCCACGTGGTGCAGACCCTCGATCGAGGCTATGCGGAAGCCGGCGCTGTCGCCGCCGTCGTCACCATCGGGATCGCCGTCGGAGCGCCCTGGCGCGGACGCCGTATCGACAGTGCGGGTCTGCGCCGCGCGCTGATCCCCTCGGTCGTCGCCGAGGCGGTCATCTGGTCCGTCGCGCCGCACCTGCCCTATCCCTGGCTCCTGGTCGCCGCGCTCGTCGGCGGGCTGTTCACGCTCCCGGCGTTCTCCGTGATCCGGCAGGCGCTGGGCGTGCTGGTCGAGGGGGACCGGCGCCGGACCGCCTTCACGCTCGACGCGATCTCGACGGAGGTCGTCTTCATGGCGGGACCGGCCGTCGGCGTCGTCCTCGCCACGCAGGTCTCGACGGTCCTCGGGCTGACGCTGATCGGGATCGCCACCGCGTCCGCCGGCATGTTCCTCATGTGGTTCAATCCGCCGACGCGGTCCGAGCAGCTGCCGGACGCCGCCACGGTGCCCGCTGCCGCGCCGTCCGGCGTCGGAGAGGCTGCAGCCGATCTCATCGGCACCCGGGACACCGGAGCGTCGCCGGGAGCCAGAGCCTCGCTCCTCCGCAGGGGCGTGCGCCGTGCGCTGCCCTGGCTGACCTTCCCGCTCCTGATCGTCATGGTGGTCGCAGCAGGTGCCGGGCTCGTGCTCTCGGGGACCGAGGTGGGGATCGTCGCCGCGCTCGAGCTGTCCGGCGACGAAGGCGAACTCGGCCTCGTATTCGTCGCGTGGTGTGCCGCCTCCGTGATGGGCGGACTCCTCTACGGAGCGCTCCACCGAC
Organism: Arthrobacter sp. CP30; assembly: GCF_053470025.1. Lineage (NCBI taxonomy): Bacteria > Bacillati > Actinomycetota > Actinomycetes > Micrococcales > Micrococcaceae > Arthrobacter > Arthrobacter sp. CP30. The sequence continues at coordinate 35,037 of NZ_JBQEMM010000007.1, read as the reverse complement.
CCGTACCGCCATCCCTCCTCCTGCTCGGCATGGCGCTCCTGACCCTGCCCCTGGCCTTCGCGGACTCGACCCTGGAACTCGCGCTCCTCTCCATCCCCGCCGGCCTGCTGTGTGCGCCGGTCCTGTCGGCTGCATCGGAGAAGGTCGCGGACCTCGTCGCCGAGGACCGGCGGGGGGAGGCGATGGGGTGGTACGGGTCCGCACTGACGTCGGGCGTCGCGCTCGGAGCTCCCGTCGCCGGTCTGCTGATCGACGCCACGGGCCCCTGGGGCGGATTCATCGCCGTCGGCGTCGTGTCCTCGCTGATCGGCGTCGTCGGGTTCTCGGTCAGCGACCTGGCCCGCCGTCCGGCCACGGCGGAGTCGGCGCACGCCGGCCGGTAGGACCCGGGCGGCTGGATGCACGGATCGAGCAGCGGCCCGGGTATCGGCCGGACATGACGAGGGCCCGCACCGATCGAACGGTGCGGGCCCTCGTCGTGCCAGGTCTCGCGGGCGGCGCGATGCGTCAGTTGACCGGACCGGTGTACTTCTCGCCCGGGCCCTGCCCCGGCGGATCGGGGATGATCGACGCCTCGCGGAAGGCGAGCTGGAGGGATCGCAGACCGTCACGCAACGGTCCGGCGTGCTGGGAACCGATCTCCGGCGCGGCAGCGGTGACGAAGCCGGCGAGAGCGGTGATGAGCTTGCGGGCCTCGTCGAGATCCTTGAGCTGCTCCGCGTTCTCCTCGTGGCCCAGACCGCATTTCACCGCCGCCGCGCTCATGAGGTGCACGGCCGACGTGACGATGACCTCCACGGCCGCCACCTCGGAGATGTCGCGCATCTGGCGCCGGACGTCCTGCTCGGCGTCGCCCGGACCGTCCGAGGGACCACGGTCGTGCCCGTCACCGTGACCGTCCGTGCCGCCGTCCAGGGGATGCTGGTTCTCCTCCGTGAAGCTACGCCGGGTGGGGGTCGCGGCGTCGGTATCGGGGGAGTGCGGCGGATTGTCGTGTGGCGTGTTCATACTGGTAAGCTTGGCATAGACCAACCGGTCATCGTTACTCGCTGTGCTCTGTAAGGAGCGCGCTGAAGCTGGCCGGTCTGCAAGCGGAGTCCTCTCCCACCCGCGTTTGCCTGGTGCAGCCTTCGGCAGCATTGCAGGTAGCCGGGTCCCCTGGTCGGTCCTGATGATGGACGTGCAGGAAGCCCATGCTTCCTCCGGTCATCCGGTACCGGTTTCCGAGGCCTTCGATTGCGCATGCAATGGGAGGCCTTCTTCCGTCTGCAGGCGGTTTCGGTTAGAGCACCTACAGGAGTCACACATTAGCGAGCCGAGAATCAATGATCGTATCCGCGTCCCCGAGGTGCGGTTGGTTGGACCTGCCGGCGAACAGGTAGGAATCGTCCGTATCGAGGACGCACTCCGACTTGCCGCCGAGTCCGACCTGGATCTGGTCGAGGTAGCACCGCAGGCAAAGCCTCCGGTGGCCAAGCTCATGGATTTTGGTAAGTACAAGTACGAAGCGGCCGTCAAGGCCCGCGAGGCGCGGAAGAACCAGACCAACACGGTCCTCAAGGAGATCCGGTTCCGCCTGAAGATCGATACGCACGACTACGAGACCAAGCGTGGCCACGCCATCCGCTTCCTCGGAGCCGGCGACAAGGTCAAGGCCATGATCCAGTTCCGCGGACGTGAGCAGCAGCGGCCCGAGATGGGTATCCGCCTGCTCCAGAAGTTCGCGGAGGACGTGGCGGAGGTCGGCGTGGTCGAGTCGTCACCGCGGATCGACGGACGCAACATGGTCATGGTCATCGGCCCGACGAAGAACAAGGCCGAAGCGAAGGCCGAAGCCCGTCGCGCCACGCAGCGCGCTGAGGCGAAGGCCGCCAACGAGGCTGCGAAGTCCGGTGTCGACACCGGCCGCGTCGACACCTCGGGTAGCGACAACGCACCGTTCACGCAGTCGCTCGCCGATCTTCTGCCGGAGGGGTACACCGTCAACACGGAGCCCGAGGCTCCCGCCGCCCCGGTTGTCGAGGTGGTGCCGGAGACGGCGTCGACGACTGCCGATGCTCCTGCGGTCGAAGCGACGGGACGTGAGGAGCCGACGACGGAAGCGCCGAAGGCTGCTGCACCGAAGGCCGCTCCTGCGCGCTCGACGTCGGCACCGCGGTCTGCGCCGGCCCGTACCTCGACCGAGCGCCCCGCATCGTCGCGCCCTGCCTCATCCGCGTCGCGGCCGGCATCCTCCGCACCGCGGACCGCATCCACGACGCCGCGGCCGGCGTCTGCAGCTCCCGCCGCGCCGAGGCCTGCCACGGCTCCGGCGCCGTCGCCTGCGGCGGCACCCAAGCCGGCGGCGGCTGCAAAGCCGTCCGCCATGCCCAAGCCGGGTGCGCCGAAGCCTTCGGCGACCCCCAAGCCTGCCGGCCGGACGGCTCCTCCCAAGAGCCCGACCAGCCGTCCCAAGCCCGGAAGCACGGACTAAGGGCCCCGGCCCCCGTTCCCCCGGGTACGTTCGACAACCAGCAGGCACCCTCGGGTGCCGACCTCCGGGTGCATCCGCCCCGGCTACGAGAAGGAGATCGGTTCCCATGCCGAAGATGAAGACCCACAGCGGAGCCAAGAAGCGCTTCAAGCTGACCGGTAGCGGAAAGCTGAAGCGCCAGCAGGCGAACCGCCGTCACTACCTCGAGCACAAGTCCTCGACCCTGACGCGTCGACTCGCGAGCGACCAGATCGTCTCGAAGGCCGACACCAAGGTCATCAAGAAGATGCTGGGCATCTAACCACCAATCCACCCCCTCGGGAAAGCACGGGCACCCCAGGTGCCGCGCTGCGGCTGCGGCCGTGACCGAAGAAGCAAAGGAGTACACACGTGGCACGTGTGAAGCGGGCAGTCAATGCCCACAAGAAGCGTCGCGTCATCCTCGAACGCGCCAAGGGCTACCGTGGACAGCGCTCGCGCCTGTACCGCAAGGCCAAGGAGCAGCTGCTCCACTCGTTCGTCTACAGCTACGGCGACCGCCGCAAGCGCAAGGGTGACTTCCGTCGCCTGTGGATCCAGCGCATCAACGCTGCGTCCCGCGCCAACGGCCTGACCTACAACCGCCTGATCCAGGGCCTCAAGGCCGCCGAGATCCAGGTCGACCGCCGTATGCTCGCCGATCTCGCGGTCACCGACGGAGCCGCGTTCGCCGCGCTCGTCCAGATCGCCAAGAACGCCCTGCCGGCCGACACGTCGGCTCCGCTGAAGGCCTCGGCCTAGGCACATCGGCTGCCGCGGGCCAGGCCCGCGCACCCGGTCCACGATGACTGTGAACGGACGCCCCCAGGCGCCACTGATGACCAACACCCACGCTGATCGGGTGAAGGAGGTGGCACGTCTGGCCGGGCGTCCGTCGCGGTTAAAGCGGCGGGAGTTCCTCGCCGAGGGGCCACAGGCCGTCCGTGAGGCCCTCCGGCTGCACCAGCAGCGGAACGACGACGGCGCCTCCGGGGTGGTGGTCGACGTCTATGCGACCGCCGACGCGCTCGAGCGGCATCCTGACGTCGCTGCACTCCTGGCCTCCGACGACACGCCGACGGTGCGGCTGGTCAGCCCCGACGTGCTGGCGGCGATGTCCTCGACCGTGACACCCCAGGGTTTCATCGCGGTCTGCCGCTTCGTCGACAGTTCCCTCGACGACGTCCTGGCGGCGCGCCCGCGCCTCGTCGCCGTGCTGGTCGAGGTACGGGATCCCGGGAACGCCGGCACGATCATCCGCGCAGCAGACTCCGCAGGGGCCGATGCCGTCATCCTCACCGGCGCGAGCGTCGATCCCTACAACCCGAAGACGGTCCGCTCCACGGTCGGATCCCTCTTCCACCTCCCGCTGGTGATCGGCGCAGAGCTCGACGGGCTGGCCGAGCGACTGCGCGCCGCCGGACTGGCCGTCCTCGCCGCCGACGGATACGGGAGCACGAGCCTCGACGATCTGCAGGACGCCAGTGCCGCCAGGCGTGGGCCCGCGCGTACCGCGCGGCCGGACGTCGACCCAGGGGTAAGCATGTCGACGGCCGGGCCCGACGCGATCCCGACGAAGGGGCCGGAGGTGCGCCTTGAGCAGCCCGCGGCCTGGCTGTTCGGCAACGAGGCGCAGGGTCTGGCCCAGGAGGTCTCCGCTGCCGCCGACGCCCGTGTCGCCGTCCCCATCTACGGCCGGGCCGAGAGCCTCAATGTCGGAACGGCTGCGACGGTGTGCCTCTACGCCTCGGCGCGCGCACAACGCTGAGGGTGACCGGGGCCGGCGGGATGGACGCCGGACTCCCACCCGCGCGTCCACCATGCCGGCCGGAGGGATGCCCACGGCAGCGACTCGGGCCGCCCCACTCGTCAGGGGACGCGGACGCCCTCCGCGCTCGACACCGCACCGGGTGTCCCGGCTGTCGCTGGTGCCTCGGACCGCCCGTTCGATCCACCGTCAGGCGCCGGAGTGTCCCGTCGATCGATGCGGCCGCTCAGGAGGGCGACGCCGAGGCCGAGGACCGCCAGGCCGGCGCCGACGAGGGCCGGTGAGGTGAAACCCCAGCCGGCCGTGATGACGGCTCCGCCGACCGCTGCGCCGAGGGCATTGGCCGTATTCAGCGCCGAGTGGTTCATCGATGAGGCGAGCGAGGGAGCCCCGGGTGAGACATCGAGGAGCCGTGCCTGCAGCGGCGGGATGAGCGTCGAGCCACTCGTCCCCACGAGGAAGACGAAGAGGCAGGCGGACCAGGGGGCGGTGGCGGCCATGGGGAACAGCAGGAGGACGATCGTGATACTCGCCATGACGCCGTAGATGCTGCCCATGATGGACCGATCGGCGAGCCGGCCGCCCAGGATATTGCCGGCGACCATCCCCAAGCCGTACAACGCGACGACGAGCGGCAGGAGCGCGGACTCCAGTCCTGCCACCTCGGTCATGATCGGCGAGATGTACGAGTAGACGGCGAAGAAGCCGCCGAAGCCGACGATCCCGATGAGCAGGGTCATCCACAGTTGCGGACGGCGGAGCGCGCCCAGCTCGGTGCGGATACTCGCGCCCGGCCGGACGGGGATGTCGGGTACGAAGGCGCGGATGGAGACCAGCGTCGCGATGCCGATGAGGCCCACGAGCAGGAACATGGTGCGCCACCCGAACTGTTGTCCGAGCCACGTCGCGAACGGTACGCCGACGACATTCGCGATGCTGAGTCCCAGCATCACCATGGCGATCGCACGGCCCCGTTTCGCCGGATCGGCCAGTGTCGCGGCGATGACGGCCGCGACGCCGAAGTACGCGCCGTGCGGCAGGCCGGACAGGAAGCGTGACGCGAGCATCCAGCCGAAGCCGGAGGCGAAGTAGGACGAGAGGTTGGCGAGCGTGATGACCAGCATCAGGGCCAGTGCCACGGTGCGCTGCGGCTTCTTCGCCCCGATGGTCGCGAGCACCGGCGCACCGATCACGACACCGAGCGCGTAGGCCGAGATGACGTGCCCTCCCTGGGCGTAGTCGACGCCGAGATCCGCGCGCATCTGCTCGAGGAGTCCCATGATGGTGAACTCGGTGGTACCGATGGCGAAGCCGCCCACCGCCAGCGCCGCGATGGCGAGATTCAACCGGCGGCCTGACAAGCGTTGGGAGGGTGGTCCTTGGGCGGGGGTGTCAGTCATGGGTGTCCTAGCGGCGGGAGTCTGTCGGGAGCGGTCGGCCCGGTCGCCGGATGCCCGGGACGGGATGACCGCCGGGCGGAACGGCGACAGGTGACGTCGTCGTTCCCCCTCAAGCCTAGGCGAGGGCTCCGAGGTCGGGAAATGGAAGGGAAACGTGCGTCACGACGGGTTTGCCGCCCGGACATCAGCAGACTTACGATCGCTGACGGAATCGTGGGTGAGCAGAGGCCCTGACACGTCTTCCTGCTCAGGAGTTCGACATGCAGATACCCGCAGAGGTCCTCGCGCGACGCGCCCGGACGCAATCTGCTTCACCTTCGGGTATGAAGCCATGAGGACCTTCGGCGTCGAGGAAGAGTTTCTTCTCGTCGACGCGGTGACGGGAGAGCCGAGGCCTGTCGGCCGGCAGGTCGTCGAGCAGAGCTTCGACGATCGGCTGACGTGCGAGGTCACGCAGGAGCGGCTCGAGACAGCCACCCGACCGCACCGGGATGTCAACGACCTCGCCCTCGACCTCGCGAGGTGCCGCACGCTCGCCGACGAGACGGCCCTCCGGGTGGGTGCACGGGCTGCCGCCCTCGCGGTGTCCCCGCAGCCGGTCCTCCCGCTCGCCTCTCCCGGCAGCAGGCACGACGGGACACACGAGCGCTTCGCCCTGACTGCCGGCGACCAGGTGACCTGCGGGTGCCACGTCCATGTGGCTGTCGAGGACGACGACGAAGGTGTGGCGGTCCTCGACCGCATCCGCCCGTGGCTGCCGGTACTCCTGGCACTGTCGACCAACTCGCCGTACTGGGACGGAGCGGTCACGGGGTACGCCAGCTACCGGTCCCAGGCCCGGCGGCGTTGGCCCATGGCAGGGCCATGCGATCTCTTCGGAACCGCGGAGCGGTACAACGCAACGGTCGAGGCCCTCCTCGAGGCCGCCCTACCCGTGAATCTCGGGCAGATCCCCTTCGACGCCCGCCTGAACCACCAGGACCTTACGGTCGAGGTGCGCGTGAGCGACGTGTGCCTGTACTCCGACGACGCCGTCCTGATCGCGCTCCTGACCCGGGGACTCGTCGAGACCGCCGCACGCGAGTGGCACGCCGGCGTGCCGCCGCTTGAGATACCCACCGCGACCGTCAGGGTGGCTTCGTGGCGGGCGGGCCGCTTCGGCATGGACGGACGGCTCCTGCATCCGGTGACGGCCACTCCGCAGGATGCAGGCGACGTCGCGCTCGCCCTCCTGCAGCGCCTGCGCCCTGTCCTCAGGGACCAGGGAGACGCCGAGATCGCCGAGTCCCTGCTGCGCCAGCTCCTCGCCCGCGGAACCGGAGCGCGCCGCCAGCGTGCAGCACTGTCGAGGAGGGGCGATCTCCGGGACGTCGTCTCCGAGGTGGTCCGCGTGACCAACCTCCCCCGCGGCGGCATCACGGATCAGCATGAGGCCGCCGCTCGTCCTGCGTCACGCTCATTCGCCGGTCTCCTGGGTCGGGGCAGGCCATGACGGACCCTGCATGCTGGAACGTGCGGGATGGGCTGCTCCCGAGACCGATCGGCGCCGCTCGTCAAGCCCCGCGGTGCCGTCGACCTCAGCTGGCCGATCCCGCGCCCTGATGATGTGATCGGGGGATGAGCTGGACACCGCACCCCTCCCAATTACCCCACAGCGAGCACCTTCGCGAGGACATCAACCTGCCTGCAGAGCCCGAGTCCGAGAGCGCTGCAGACTTCTCCGACGAGTCCTACACCTCGATGGAACTCAACGCCGGCCAGCAGGTGCCCGGACTGAGCCCACATGGTGAATACCGGCGCGGGGACGACCCCGAACGCCGGACGGCGCCGACGGGCGACGGCCCGGCCTCGCCCGAGGAGAGCTGAGCGCACTCGATAGACTTCCCGGGTGACGCAACCAGCAACGGATCCGCTCCGTCAGATCGTGGGAGCCGCCGTCGTGGACTCCCTCGTGCAGCCGACCCGACTCCTCGTGGCCCGGCGGACGGCGCCGCCCGAATTCGCCGGGATGTGGGAGTTCCCGGGCGGCAAGGTGGAGCCGGGGGAGACCTGCGAGGCGGCGCTCCTGCGGGAGCTCGAGGAGGAACTGGGCGTCCGCGCCGTCCTGGGCTCCGAGATCGAGGGGCCGGGTCAGCAGGGGTGGCAGCTCAATCCCGCGGCTGCGATGCGCGTCTGGCTTGCCGAGGTCGCGGACGGCGAGCCTGCGCCCCTCCAGGACCACGACGAGGTGCGGTGGGTCCTCCTGGACCCCTCCCACGAGCTGGAAGCACTGCAGTGGATTCCGGCAGACCGTCCGATCCTCGCCGCGTTGCGAGCCGAGGCGGCTGCGCGCCGGACGTCCTGAGCCTGCTGCCGGACGTCGACGGTTCGATCCGACGCCGGAGACCCTGACCTGCCGAAGGAGAGAACATGGAACTCGATGACCTACTCGCCGCACTGGATGCCGGGGAGACCATCACCGGCGACTCGCCTCTGCACGAGGTGATGCACGCCGTGAGCCAGGACGCCCTGCGGATCACGGGCGAACTCAACAACGGGTACAAGGAACCGGCGCGCGTCCGGGTGCTGCTGTCCGAGCTGACCGGCAGGCCGGTCGACGAGACCGTGACGGTGTTCCCGCCGTTCTACTCGGAGTTCGGCCGGAACATCACCCTGGGGCGACGCATCTTCATCAACGCCGGATGCAAGCTGCAGGACCAGGGCGGGGTGGTCATCGGGGACGACTGCCTGATCGGGCACAACGTGGTGATGGCAACCCTCAACCACGACCTCGACCCCGGCAGGCGCGCCGACATGATCCCCGCCCCGATCGTCATCGGCCGGAACGTCTGGGTCGGCTCGAACGCGATCATCCTTCCCGGGGTCACCATCGGGGACAACGCGGTCGTCGCAGCGGCTGCCGTCGTGACGAAGGACGTGCCGGAGAACGCCGTCGTCGTCGGTTCTCCGGCACGAGTGGTGCGCTCGGTGACCGGCTGACCCGACCACTGGTCAGAAGAGCGCCGCCTGAACCGGAGCGGGCGTCCGTGCGTCGGACGGTGCTTGCCTGCCGGGAGCGCCGGGAGCGCCGGGAGCGCCGGGAGTGGCTGGTGCGGGGGACCCGGTCGGCGTCAGGTTCCGGAAGAACCCGGCGCCCGCCGTGAGTCCGTGCTTCCGCCTGAAGACGCGGATCCGTCCCGACAGCCAGTCGCGGTACTCCTTCGACGCATAGCTCCCGCTGCTGTACAGGCCCTCGTACCGTGACACGAGGCGGGGGTGATGCGCTGAGAGCCACTGCATGAACCACTCCCGCGACCCGGGTCTCAAGTAGAGGGGGCCCGCGCTGACCCCGGTCGCACCGGCGGCGGCGAGCGCCCCGAACAGCTGGTCGAGGGACTCGTCGCCGTCGGTGAGCCACGGCAGGATCGGCATGGCCATCACCCCGCAGGGCAGTCCGGCGTCGCGCAGCCGCGAGATCAGCGCAAGACGCGCCTTCGGAGCGGGGGTGCCCGGCTCGATCGACTCCGCGAGGACCGGGTCCATCAGCGCGAGCGAGAAACCCACACCGATGGACACCGCGTGCGACGCCGCCGCGAGGAGGGGGATGTCCCGGGCCAGGAGCGTGCCCTTGGTGAGGATGGAGAACGGGGTCCCCGACTCGGCGAGGGCGGAGATGATCCCGGGCATCAGACGGTACCGGCCCTCCGCGCGCTGGTACGGATCCGTGTTCGTCCCGAGGGCCACATGGTCGCGGTTCCACGAGGGCCTGGCGAGTTCGCGGGCCAGCACCTCCGCGGCGTTGATCTTCACGACGAGCTGCGCGTCGAAATCGAGCCCGGTGTCCAGGTTCAGGTAGCTGTGGGTCTTCCGCGCGAAGCAGTAGACACAGGCGTGGGAGCACCCACGGAAGGGATTGATCGTCCACGAGAAGGGCATCGAGGATGTCGGCGGCACCTTGTTGAGCACCGACTTGGCGGCGACCTCGTGGAAGGTGATCCCCGCGAAGTCCGGGGTCCTCACCGTGCGGACGAGACCCGCGAGCGGCAGGAGGCTCGGTTCCGCAACGGTGCTGCCGTCCTGCTCCGTGACTCTCTGGCCTTCCCACCGCATGGAAGTATTAGAACATGCGTTCTAATAATCTGTCATCCGACGGCTGACCTAGGCTTGTCGAATGATCCTCCTCACCGGCTTCGAACCCTTCGGGGGAGAAGCGACCAACCCGTCCTGGCTCGCCGCCCGGCGTGCGACGTCCCTGCTGCGCGAGCAGGGTCTGGACGCGACCGCCGTCGAGGTGCCGTGCGTCTTCGGCCGCAGCGTCGATGCGTTGGCGGAGGCGATGGACCGCCACCGGCCGGACATCGTCCTCTGCGTGGGGCAGGCCGGAGGCCGCGAGCGCGTCTCCATCGAGCGTGTCGCCATCAATGTCGACGACGCACGCATCCCGGACAACGCGGGCCGTCAGCCCGTCGATGAGGCGGTGGAGCCGGGCGGTCCTGCCGCCTACTTCTCCACCCTGCCGATCAAGGCGTGCCGCGAGGCGGTGGCCTCGCTCGGCGTCCCGGTGGAGGTCTCGCAGACCGCCGGGACCTACGTCTGCAACCACATCTTCTACGGGCTCATGCACCGCCTCGCAGGAAGCAGTGGGATGAGGGGCGGCTTCGTCCACGTCCCGTACTCGACGGAGCAGGGCGAGGCGAACGGCGCCCCGGGACTCCCGATCGAGGACATGGCGGCTGCGCTCGTGGCCATCGCGACGACGACGGCGGGGACATCGACGGACCTGCGGGTCTCCGCCGGCGCGGAGCACTAGGCCCGGGCGCGACGACGACGGCGGAAACAGAGGGACAGGGAGAGGACACAGGGACCGGCGGAGCAGGACACGCCGCGGACCGCTGCCGGGCAGGGCTCAGGACGCCGGGTCCTGTTTCCGGCGCACGCGCCTGGTGTCCAGCGCGGCCCGGACCGTGGCCGTGACGGGACGGAGCGGTTGTTCGCGGTAGCCGCCGTCGGCCAGTCCGGCCCCGCGTTCGAACAGGTTCCGCGACGCCGGATCGCCCGTCCGCAGGAGCGAGTACCCGGCGGCCGCCAGATAGGCGGGAAGGAACGGCAGGCCGAGACAGGCGGCGTACTGGCGACAGTGGCGCGCCTCGTGCTCGAGGAGCCGCCGGAAGCCCGCCGGCGCGTCCTGGGGGACCCGCCCGCGCAGCAGCACGACACTACCCACGGTGAACGCACGGGCCCTCGGCAGGCGCCTCCGGTAGCCCTCGGCGAGGAGGATGCCATGGGGACCGCGGGTGATCCTGCAGCCCGACAGGACGGCGACGGCCAGGCCGCACGGGGTGGACAGGTTCACCCAGTTGAGGACGGGCACGAGGCTCCGGTGCATGCCGACATCGTACTGCGGCCGGAGAACCGGTCACCGACGACGTCCGACGAGCAGGCCTGGGCCCGGGCGTGATGCGGTTGCGGGCCCGCCGAGCCGGTCGCCTAGACTTGACCCGCCGGTGCGCCCACGCTGCGAGCCGGCGTTTTCCTGTCCACGGCGTGGCCGGCCGAGCAGGCCGCCCGCCGCACGTCGCGAGAGTGCAAGGTAGCAATCGATATGTCCGACACCCCAGAGCAGGCCGGGCCCGCCGGCCCCGATGCGCAGGTCCCCGATCCGCTGGACGCCGCGTCGGTCGCCACCGCCGTGGATGCCGCGCTCGCCGACATCGCTGCGGCAGGAGACCTCGACGGACTCAAGGCGGCACGGATCGCCCACACGGGGGAGAAGTCGCCCCTGAGCCTCGCCAACCGCGGCATCGGCGCGCTGCCGAAGGAGCAGAAGTCGGCGGCGGGCAAGAACATCGGCCCGGCGCGGGGGCGCATCAACCAGGCACTGGCCGCACGCACCACCGAGCTCGAGGCCGAACGGGACGCCCGCATCCTCGTCGAGGAGGCCGTCGACGTGACGGCCGCGCCCCGCCGCCGTCGTACCGGTGCACGGCATCCGCTCTCCACCCTGCAGGAGCGCGTCAGCGACGTGTTCGTCGGGATGGGCTGGGAGATCGCGGAGGGGCCCGAGCTGGAGTCGGAGTGGTTCAACTTCGACGCCCTGAACTTCAAGCCGGACCACCCCGCCCGCGAGATGCAGGACACCTTCTTCGTGGAGCCACCCGAAGCGCACCTCGTGCTGCGCACGCACACCTCACCGGTGCAGGTGCGGTCCATGCTCGAGCGCGAGCTGCCCATCTACGTGCTCTGCCCGGGCAAGGTGTTCCGCACCGACGAGCTCGACGCGACGCACACGCCGGTCTTCCACCAGTTCGAGGGCCTCGCGATCGACAAGGGCCTCACCATGGCGGACCTCGTCGGCACGCTCGAGCACTTCACGCAGCAGCTGTTCGGCGACGACGCCAGGGTGCGCCTGCGGCCGAACTTCTTCCCCTTCACCGAACCCAGCGCCGAACTCGACATCTGGCACCCGGGGGCCAAGGGTGGGCCGCGCTGGATCGAGTGGGGCGGCTGCGGCATGGTCAACCCCAACGTGCTCAGGGCCACCGGGATCGACCCGGACGTGTACTCCGGTTTCGCCTTCGGGATGGGGATCGAGCGGGCACTCATGTTCCGCAACGAGGTCATCGACATGCGCGACATGATCGAGGGCGATGTACGTTTCAGCGAACACTTCGGGATGGAGATCTAAGTGAGAGTCCCACTCTCCTGGCTGCGCGAGTACGCAGCCGTACCTGCGGACGCCACCGCGGAAGACGTCATGGCGGAGCTCGTGAAGGTCGGGCTCGAGGAGGAGGACGTCCACCGTCCCACCGACGAGCTGACCGGACCGATAGTCGTCGGGCAGGTCCTCAGCCTGGTCAAGGAACCCCAGTCCAACGGGAAGACCATCAACTGGTGCCAGGTGCGCGTGGTGCCCGAGGGTGCCGGGCAGGCGCTGTCCGGCGACGGGATCGATCCCTCCGGCGTGCAGGGCATCGTCTGCGGCGCCCACAACTTCGTCGAGGGTGACAAGGTGGTGGTCACGCTGCCCGGCGCGGTGCTGCCGGGCGACTTCCGCATCAGCCCCCGCAAGACCTACGGGCACGTGTCCGCCGGCATGATCGCCTCGGTGCGCGAGCTCGGGATCGGCGATGACCACGACGGCATCCTCGTGCTCTCGACGCTGGGCCTCGATCCCGAGGTCGGCACCGACGCCATGGAGCTGCTCGGACTGTACGACGAGGCCGCCGAGATCAATGTGACCCCGGACCGCGGGTACTGCTTCTCCATCCGGGGTGTGGCCCGCGAGTACGCCCACGCCACGGGAACGGCCTTCACCGACCCGGCGGCCGCCGTCGTCGTGCCGCCGGGCACGGGCGGGGGCTACCCGGTGCGGCTCGAGGACGGTGCGCCCGTCTACGGTGTCCCCGGCTGTGACCGCTTCGTGGCCCGGACGGTCCGCGGCGTCGACCCCAACCGGCCCACCCCGCCCTGGCTGTCGGCGCGCCTGCGCCTCGCGGGGATCCGCTCCATCTCGCTCGTGGTCGACATCTCCAACTACGTGATGCTCGAACTCGGCCAGCCGCTGCACTTCTACGACCTCGACGCGCTCTCGGGCGAGATCGTGGTCCGGCGCGCCACCGCCGGCGAGACGCTCCGTACCCTCGACGACAAGGTGCGCACGCTCGACGCCGCCGACCTCCTCATCACGGACGCCTCCGGCCCCATCGGGATCGCGGGCGTCATGGGCGGGGCCGCGACCGAGGTCACCGACGGCACGCGCAACGTCCTGATCGAGTCCGCGCACTTCGACGCCGTCAGCATCGGCCGCTCGCGCCGCCGCCACAAGCTCCCCTCCGAGGCGTCCAAGCGCTTCGAGCGCGGCGTGGACTGGCACGTGGCGGACATCGCCGCGCAGCGCGCCGTCGAGCTCCTCCTCGACCTCGCGGGCGGAACGGTCGACGACGCCGTGACCGATGCCGGCCAGGCACCGGAGCCGCGGGTCATCGAGTTGGCCGCCGACTTCCCGGCGCGCCTGATCGGCCGTCCCTTCGATGACGGCGAGATCACCGGCACGCTCACCGACCTCGGCGCGGCGGTCGAGCGCACCGACGGAGGCTACCGCGTGACGGCCCCGAGCTGGCGCTCCGACCTCGAGACACGGGAGGACCTCACGGAGGAGATCATCCGCCTCCTCGGGTACGACACCATCCCGTCGAGCCTGCCCGTGGCACCGCCCGGCCGCGGCCTGACCCGCGGCCAGCAGCAGCGTCGCCGGCTCCTGAACGCCCTCGCGGCGGCGGGCCTCACGGAGGTGCTGTCCTACCCGTTCGTCAGCGCCCGGTCCAACACCGTGTTCGGGGCACCGGAGGAGGGCGTGGCCGCGCCGTCGGTGAAGCTCGCCAACCCGCTGAGTGCCGAACTCGGGTTCCTCCGCCGGTCGATCCTGCCGGGCCTCGCCGAACTCGCCCGGCGGAACCACTCCCGCGGTTTCCGGGACCTCGCCCTCTTCGAGGCGGGGGCGGTGTTCCTGCCCGGCGATCCGCTCGGCACGGATTCGATCCCGCCGCTGGGCATCAAGCCCGACGACGCCGTCCTCGACGCGCTGTACGCCGGGATCCCGGACCAGCCGCAGACCGTGGCGGGCCTGTTCACCGGACACGAGGCGGCGCCGTCGGCCGGGGTGGCCCCCCGCGCCTGGGACTGGGCCGATGCCGTCGACGCGGTGCACCTCATGGCGCAGGTCACCGGGGTCGACGTCGTGGTCCGGCAGGGCAGCCACCAGGCGTTCCACCCCGGCCGTACCGCGGAGTTCGCGCTGCGCAGCGGGGAACTGCTGGGGTACGCGGGCGAACTGCACCCGAAGCTCATCGCTGCGGAGGACCTCCCGGCGCGGACCGTCGCCTTCGAGATCGACGTGGACCTGCTGTTCGACGCCGCGGCCGACGTGATCGTGGCCCGGCCGCTGTCCACCTACCCTGCCGCGACCCAGGACGTGGCGCTCGTCGTCGATGCCGCCGTCGTCGCAGGGGACGTGCTCGAGGCCCTGCGCGAGGGCGCGGGCGAACTCCTCGAGGACGTCAACCTGTTCGACGTCTATACGGGCCCGGGCATCGGCGAGGGGAGCAAGTCACTGGCGTTCGCGCTGCGCTTCCGTGCTCCCGACCGGACCCTGACCGCCGAGGAGGCGAGCGCCGCGCGGGACAGCGCCGTCGCCGGCGCGGCCGAGCGCTTCGGAGCCGTACAGCGCTGACCTCCGGGAGACTCCCTTGCCACGACGGAAGGCCCGCCCACGCTCGCGCGGGCGGGCCTTCCGTCGTCCGGACACGCAGTCCGGTCAGGGGACCAGCAGCACTTTCCCCGTGGTCCTGCGGCCCTGCAGGTCCTCGTGGGCGCGTGCGGCCTCCGCGAGGGGGTAGCGGGCGCCGATGCGCACCTCGAGATGGCCGGCGACGACGGCACCGAAGAGCTCCTCGGAGCGCCAGCGCCGCTCCTCCGGGGTGAGCAGGTGGTGGACCAGCGTGGGGCGGGTGACGAACAGGGAACCCCCGCTGTTGAGGCGCTGCAGGTCCAGTGGAGGGACCGGGCCGGATGCCGCCCCGTAGAGCACCAGCGTCCCGCGGATCCTCAGCGCGCGCAGGGACGCGTCGAAGGTGTCCTTGCCGACGCCGTCGTAGACGACGTCCACGCCCGTACCGTCGGTCAGGGCCCTCGCAGCATCCGCGAAGCCGTCGTAGCGCAGCACCTCGTCGGCGCCGGCGCTGCGGGCCAGCTCCTCCTTCTCGGCCGTGGACACGGTGGCGATGACCCGGGCGCCCTTGGCCTTGATGAGCTGCGTGATCAGGAGACCCACGCCACCGGCGCCGGCGTGGACCAGCACGGTGTGCTCGGGCCGCACCTCGAACGTGGAGTTGATGAGGTAGTGGGCGGTCATTCCCTGCAGCGGCAGTGCCGCGGCCGTCTCGAGGTCCACGCCCTCCGGCACGGGCAGGGCGCGGTCGGCGTCGACGAGGGCGTACTCGGCGTAGGTGCCCGCTCCCTCGGCGAAGGCGACGCGGTCACCCACCCCGAAGCCCGCGGTGTCCGCCCCGAGCGCCTCGACGGTGCCCGCTGCCTCGGCTCCCGGGGTGAAGGGATGCTCGACGGGGTAGGCGCCGCTGCGCTGGTAGGTCTCGATGAAGTTCACCCCGGCGGCGGCGACCTTCACGAGGAGCTGGCCGGGACCCGGTTCCGGGCGGTCCGCGGGAGCGAGGGCGAGGACCTCGGGTCCGCCTGCCTGCCGGACGACGATGGCTGAGGGCATGATGCTGATCCTTTCGGTGGCGTCTGCCCATGCTATTCCCGCAGGCCGCACCGAAGGACTGCATAACTATGTGTAGCTCTGCATATCCTTGCTGTAGGGTTGGGGTATGACGTTCACCGCAGCGGTATCCGGCGCCAGTGGCTACGCCGGGGGAGAGCTCCTGCGCCTCCTCGCGAACCACCCCGACATCGAGGTCGGAGCCATCACCGCGCACAGCAGTGCCGGGTCCGCCCTCGGTGCGCTCCAGCCCCACCTGCACTCGCTGGCCGGTCGCATCCTGCAGGACACGACCCCCGAGGTCCTCGCCGGGCACGACGTCGTCTTCCTCGCCCTGCCGCACGGAGCCAGTGCGGAGATCGCCGCGCAGCTCCCGCCGGACACGCTCGTCATCGACGCCGGGGCGGACCACCGCCTGCAGGATCCCGCCGCCTGGGCGAAGTTCTACGGTTCCGCGCATGCGGGCACCTGGCCGTACGGGCTGCCCGAGTTGCCCGGACACCGGGCCGCCCTCGAGGGTGCGCGCCGCATCGCCGTTCCCGGCTGCTATCCCACGAGCGTGCTCCTCGCCCTCACCCCCGGCTTCGCCGCGGGCCTCCTCGAGCCCGACGACGTCGTCGTCGTCTCGGCATCGGGCACGTCGGGTGCGGGCAAGGCCGCGAAGCCCCACCTGATCGGCTCCGAGGTGATGGGCGGCATGAGCCCCTACGGGGTCGGGGGAGGCCACCGGCACACCCCCGAGATGGAGCAGGGCCTCAGCCTCGCCGCCGGCGAGCGCGTGTCGCTGTCCTTCACGCCGACCCTCGCGCCGATGGCCCGGGGCATCCTCACGACGGCGACCGCGAAGGTACGCCCCGGCGTCGGCTACGCCGAGCTGCGTGAGGCATGGGAGGCGGCCTACGCGGACGAGCCGTTCGTGCGCATCCTCCCCGAGGGGCAGTGGCCCGCCACGAAGTCGGTCCTCGGCTCGAACTACGCGAACCTCCAGCTTGCGTTCGACGCGCACGCCGGCCGCGTGATCGTCAGCAGCGTCATCGACAACCTCACCAAGGGGACCGCCGGCGGAGCCGTGCAGTCCATGAACATCGCCCTCGGTCTCGACGAGACCCGGGGCCTGACCATCCAGGGGATCGCACCGTGAGTATCACCTACCCGGGCGGGTTCCGCGCCGCGGGCGTCGCCGCCGGCCTCAAGAGCACCGGCAAGCCCGACATCGCCCTCGTGGTCAACGACGGGCCGCTGCACACTGCGGCAGCGGTCTTCACCTCCAACCGCGTCGTGGCCGCTCCCGTCCTCTGGTCCCGCCAGGTGGTCTCCGACGGACGCGCCGACGCCGTCGTCCTCAATTCCGGCGGCGCCAACGCCTGCACGGGGCCGGAAGGCTTCCAGAACACGCACCGCACCGCCGAGGTGGCGGCCGATCTCCTCGGCGTCTCGGCCACCGACGTCGTCGTGTGCTCCACCGGACTCATCGGCGAGCACCTGCCCATGGAGAAGCTCCTGGCCGGTGTCGCCGACGCCGCCGGATCACTCGGCCGGGGAGGCGGACCCTCCGCCGCCGAGGCGATCATGACCACGGACACGGTGTCCAAGGAAGCCCGCTACCCGGCGACCGCCGACTCCGCCAGCGAGGGCTACGCCATCGGCGGGATGGCCAAGGGGGCAGGGATGCTCGCGCCCGGACTCGCCACGATGCTCGTCGTCCTGACCACGGACGCCGCGCTCGAGCCCGCCGCGCTGGACGCGGCGCTCCGCGAGGCGACGCGTGTCAGCTTCGACCGCACCGACGCCGACGGCTGCATGTCGACGAACGACACCGTGGTGCTCCTCGCCTCGGGCGCAGCCGGGATCGCGCCCGACCAGGCCCAGTTCACGGCGGCCCTGACCGATGTGTGCCTCGACCTCGCCGCGCAGCTCATCCACGACGCCGAGGGCGCGAGCCACACCATCGCCGTCACGACGGTCAACGCCGCGACCGAGCGGGACGCCGAGGTGGTCAGCCGCGCCGTGGCCCGCTCGAACCTCTTCAAGACCGCCATCTTCGGCAACGACCCGAACTGGGGCCGGGTCCTCGCCGCCGTCGGCACCACCGACGCCGTCTTCGAGCCGGACCAGCTCAACGTCTCCATGAACGGCGTCCAGATATGCCGGAACGGCGGCATCGGCGACCCGCGCGACCTCGTGGACCTCAGCGGACGGGATGTCGCCGTCGAAATCGACCTCGCAGCGGGATCCGCCGGCGCCACCATCTGGACCAACGACCTCACGCACGAGTACGTGCACGAGAACTCGGCGTACTCGAGCTGATGGGAGGGACCATGACAGACGCACCCCCGACCGGACCCTCCGCGTCGACCCTGCGGGCGCAGGACAAGGCCGCCACGCTGATGGAGGCCCTGCCCTGGATCCAGCGGTTCGCCGGGACCACGATGGTGATCAAGTACGGCGGCAACGCCATGGTGGACGACGACATGCGCCGGGCCTTCGCCGAGGACATCGTCTTCCTGCACCACGTGGGCATCCGCCCGGTCGTCGTCCACGGTGGCGGACCGCAGATCAACGCGATGCTGCAGAAGCTGGGCATCGAATCCGAGTTCAAGGGCGGCCTCCGCGTCACGACGCCCGACGCCATGGACGTGGTCCGCATGGTCCTCACCGGACAGGTGGGCCGGGAGCTCGTGGGCCTGATCAACTCGCACGGCCCGTACGCCGTCGGTCTCTCCGGGGAGGACGGCGGGTTGCTCCGCGCCGTGCGCACCGGGACGGTGGTCGACGGCGAGCCCGTGGACCTCGGCCTGGTCGGCGAGGTCACCGCCGTCCACCCGGGAGCGATCCTCGACATCCTGCAGGCGGGCCGCATCCCGGTGATCTCCACGGTGGCGCCCGAGTACGACGTCGACGGCGAGCCGACGCAGCAGGTCCTCAACGTCAACGCCGATTCCGCCGCTGCCGCGCTCGCCGTGGCCCTCGGGGCGGCCAAGCTCGTGATCCTGACCGATGTGGAGGGGCTCTACGCCGACTGGCCCGACCGCGGTTCGCTCATCTCGTCGCTGTCGGCGGGCCGGCTGCGGGAGCTCCTGCCGTCGCTGGAGTCCGGCATGATCCCGAAGATGACCGCCTGCCTGCAGGCCGTCGAGGGCGGCGTGGAACGCGCGCACATCGTGGACGGCCGGCTCGCCCACTCGATGCTCCTGGAGACCTTCACCGCGGCGGGCATCGGCACCCAGGTGGTCCCCGACGAGACCCCAGCACTCACGAGAGGAACCCCATGACCGACCTCGGGACGACGACAAGCACCACGGGCACCCCGGGCACTCCTGGCACCAGAGACGCCACGGGCACCACGGGCATCACAGCCGCGCAGGGCACCGCGCACGGCCGGCACGCTGCCCCCGGTCCGGTCGATGCGGTCCCCGCGGAGGCGGGCCGGATCGACGCCGGGACGGCCGGTCACGCGGTCGGCGTCCTCACGGGCGGCAGTTCCGGCGCCGACTGGCTCGCCCGGTACAGCGGCTCCCTGATGGGTGTGTTCGGGACGCCGCAGCGCGTGCTCGTGCGTGGCTCGGGCTGCTACGTCTGGGACGCCGACGGGAGCCGGTACCTCGACCTGCTCGGCGGCATCGCCGTCAACGCCGTCGGTCACGCCCACCCGTTCGTCACGTCGGTGATCTCGAGCCAGCTGGCGACCCTCGGTCACATCTCGAACTTCTTCACCAGCCCCACGCAGGTGGCGCTCGCCGAGAAGCTCCTCGCGCTCGCCGACGCCCCCGAGGGGTCCCGCGTGTTCTTCACCAACTCCGGGGCGGAAGCGCTGGAGGCCGCCGTCAAGCTGGCCCGCCGGAACAGCACGCCGGAGCGGCGCCGCATCCTGGCGCTCGACGGCGCCTTCCACGGCCGCACCATGGGCGCCCTCGCGCTGACGTCGAAGAAGGCCTACCGCGAGCCGTTCGAGCCCCTGCCCGGCGGCGTCGAGCATCTTCCGTTCGACGACGTCGAGGCCCTCCGTGCGGCGATGGACCACACCGTGGCCGCCCTCGTCGTCGAACCGATCCAGGGTGAGGCCGGGGTCCGCCCGCTGTCCGCCGGATACCTCCGCGCCGCGCGTGAACTCACCCGCGAGCACGGCGCCCTGCTGATCCTCGACGAGGTCCAGTCCGGCATCGGCCGCACCGGCCGCTGGTTCGCGCACCAGGGGGTGGAGGGAGTGGTCCCCGACGCCATGACCCTCGCCAAGGGACTCGGTGGGGGCTTCCCCGTCGGCGCGCTCGTCACGTTCGGCGAGGCGGTCTCGACGCTCATCTCCGCGGGCCAGCACGGCACCACCTTCGGTGGCAACCCGGTGGCCACGGCAGCCGGGCTCGCGACGCTCCACGTCCTCGAGACCACGGGTGCCCTGCAGGACGCGGTGCACGTCGGAGCCCTCCTGCGGCGCGGGCTCGCCGCCACGCGGGGCGTCGTCGCGGTGCGCGGCGAGGGACTCCTCATCGGGTTCGACCTCGACGGCGACCATGCCCCGGCCGCAGTGCAGGCCGCCCTGCAGTCCGGGTTCATCATCAACGCGACCGGCCCGGCGACCATCCGGCTCGCGCCGCCCCTCATCCTCACCGAGGACCAGGCAGCGAGCTTCCTCGACGCGCTCCCCGGCATCCTCGACGCCGCCCGGCCGTCGACCGACAGCACATCCCAGGAGGCACCAGCATGACGCGCCACTTCCTCGTCGACACCGATCTCTCGCCGGCCGAGCAGGCGGAGGTCCTGGACCTCGCCGCCGAGCTGAAGGCGGACCCCTACGCGCACGCCCCCTTCGCGGGCCGCGGTGCGGGCCGGAAGACGGTCGCGGTCATCTTCGACAAGACGTCCACGCGTACCCGGGTGTCCTTCGCCTCCGGCATCGCCGACCTCGGCGGCGTCCCCCTTATCATCGGTGCGGGGGACTCCCAGCTCGGGCACAAGGAATCGATCACCGACACGGCGAAGGTCCTGGAACGGATGGTCGCGACCATCGTCTGGCGCACCTACGCGCAGTCCGGGCTCGAGGAGATGGCGGCCGCCTCCAGCGTCCCGGTCATCAACGCCCTGTCCGACGACTACCACCCGTGCCAGCTCCTCGCCGACCTGCTCACCATCCGCGAGCACAAGGGGAAGCTGACGGGGCTGACCATGACCTACCTCGGGGACGGCGCCAACAACATGGCGAACTCCTATCTCCTCGCCGGCGCCACGGCAGGGATGCACGTGCGCATCGCGGGGCCGGAGGGCTACCTTCCTGCGGCCGCTGTCGTCGCGGCCGCCGAGAAGCGGGCGCGTGAGACGGGCGGATCCGTCCTCGTCACCACCGACGCCGCCGCCGCGCTCGCCGGGGCCGACGTCGTCGCGACCGACACCTGGGTGTCCATGGGCCAGGAGGACGAGAAGGCCGCCCGGCAGGAGCTGTTCCGGGCCTACGCCGTCGACGCCGCCGCGATGGCGCAGGCCGCGCCCGACGCCGTCGTGCTCCACTGCCTCCCCGCCTACCGCGGCTACGAGATCGCGGCGGACGTCATCGACGGCCCGCAGTCGCTCGTCTGGGACGAGGCGGAGAACCGGCTGCACGCGCAGAAGGCGCTCATGACCTGGCTCGTCGCCCGCTCGGCGGCCACCACGTGACCGTACAGCGCGACTCCGCCCGGCCCGTCACGAAGACGGCCCGGCACGCCCGGATCACCGACCTGCTGACCGCGCACCCCGTCCGCTCCCAGGCCGAACTGGCCACGCTCCTCGCGGCCGACGGTGTCCAGGTGAACCAGGGCACGCTGTCGCGGGACCTCGTGGAACTCGGCGTGGTCCGGGTGCGTGGGGCCGACGGCGCCCTCGTCTACGCGGTGCCGGTCGAGGGTGGCGGGCGGCACGTCCAGAGCGGGGTCTCGCAGGAGATCCTCGACGCGCGGCTCGCGAAGCTGTGCAACGAACTGCTCGTGACGGCGGAGGCGAGCGGCAACATCGTGATCCTGCGGACTCCGCCGGGAGCCGCGAACTTCCTGGCCCTGGCGATCGACCACTCCGTCATCCCGTCCATCCTCGGCACCATCGCGGGCGATGACACCGTCATGCTCGTCAGCCGGGAGGTCGACGGCGGGGCCGCCGTCGCCGAACGCTTCCTGAACCTCGCGCAGGAGCCGCAGGGCAGCGCCGAGACCGCCTGACCCCGCCCCACCGATCACCCGCCGCTACGCTGGCAGCAGCGGCACAGACCACCCACACCAGGATCTTCCGGGCCCCGCCCGGACAACCGAAGGAGCACATCCCCGTGACCGAACGCATCGTCCTCGCCTACTCGGGCGGACTCGACACCTCCGTCGCCATCGGCTGGATCGCCGAAGCCACCGGAGCCGAGGTGATCGCCGTGGCGGTCGACGTCGGACAGGGCGGCGAGTCCCTCGAGACCATCCGCCAGCGCGCGCTCGGCTGCGGCGCCGTCGAGGCCTACGTGGCGGACGCCCGCGACGAGTTCGCGACCGAGTACTGCATGCCCGCGCTCAAGGCGAACGCCCTGTACATGGACGCGTATCCGCTGGTCTCCGCGGTGTCTCGTCCGGTCATCGTCAAGCACCTCGTGGCAGCCGCGCGGAAGTTCGGCGCCACCACCGTCTCCCACGGCTGCACCGGCAAGGGCAACGACCAGGTGCGCTTCGAGGTCGGCATCCAGACCCTCGGTCCGGACCTGAAGTGCATCGCCCCCGTACGGGACCTCGCACTCACCCGCGACAAGGCCATCGCCTTCGCCGAGGAGAAGGGCCTGCCCATCGAGACCACCAAGAAGAACCCCTTCTCGATCGACCAGAACGTCTGGGGCCGCGCCGTCGAGACCGGTTTCCTCGAGGACATCTGGAACGGCCCCACGAAGGACGTCTACGACTACACCGAGTCGCCCGAGTTCCCGCCCGCCGCGGACGAGGTCGTCATTTCCTTCAAGGAGGGCATCCCGGTGGCGATCGACGGCAACACCGTCACCCCGCTGCAGGCCATCGAGGAACTCAACCGCCGTGCGGGCGCCCAGGGCGTGGGGCGCATCGACATCGTCGAGGACCGCCTGGTCGGCATCAAGAGCCGCGAGATCTACGAGGCCCCCGGCGCCATGGCGCTCATCGCGGCCCACCGCGAACTGGAGAACGTCACCATCGAGCGCGAGCAGGCCCGCTTCAAGAAGACCGTGGGCCAGCGCTGGACCGAGCTGGTCTACGACGGCCAGTGGTTCTCGCCGCTGACGCGCTCGCTGAACGCGTTCATCGACGACACCCAGAAGTACGTGACGGGAGACATCCGCATGGACCTGCACGGTGGCCGCGCCACCGTGACGGGGCGCCGCTCCGACGTCGGCCTGTACGACTTCAACCTGGCCACCTACGACTCGGGGGACACCTTCGACCAGTCGATGGCCCGCGGCTTCATCGAACTCTTCGGGATGTCGTCCAAGGTGGCGTCGCGCCGGGACCAGCAGGCAGGCGCCTGATGGCGCCAGCGCACGACGGCGGGACCGCCGGACCTCTGGGGCACCGGGCGGAGCCACGAGCGCCGGGGTCCCCGGCCGAGCGAAGCGGGCGTGCGGGGCGTTCGGGGACGAACGAGGGTTCGCTCTGGGGCGGCCGGTTCGCCGGCGGTCCAGCCGACGCCCTCGCCGCGCTGAGCAAGTCGACGCACTTCGACTGGCGCCTGGCCACGTACGACATCGAGGGCTCCCGCGCCCATGCCCGCGTGCTGCACCATGCCGGACTGCTCGACGACGTGGAGCTCGCCGGGATGCTCGATGCCCTCGACCGGCTCGACGCCGACGTCCGCTCGGGCGCCTACGTCCCGGCGGAGAGCGACGAGGACGTGCACGGCTCCCTGGAGCGCGGCCTGATCGAGCGTGCCGGTCCGGCGCTCGGTGGAAAGCTGCGTGCGGGGCGCTCGCGGAACGACCAGGTGGCGACGCTCGGCCGGATGTACCTGCGCGACCATGCACGGATCATCGCGCGGGGCGTGCTCGCGACCATCACGGCGCTCGTCGACCAGGCGGAGGCGAACCTCGAGGCGCCCATGCCCGGACGCACCCACCTCCAGCACGCCCAGCCCGTCCTGCTCAGCCACCACCTGCTGGCCCACGCGTGGGCGCTGCTGCGCGACGTGCAGCGGCTCGCCGACTGGGACCGCCGCGCCGGTGTCTCGCCCTACGGGTCCGGGGCCCTCGCGGGATCCTCGCTGGGGCTCGACCCCGAAGCCGTGGCCGCCGACCTCGGGTTCTTCTCCGCCACCCACAACTCGATCGACGGCACCGCGTCGCGCGACGTCTACGCGGAATTCGCGTGGGTGTCGGCGATGATCGGCGTCGACCTGTCGCGGGTGAGCGAGGAGATCATCATCTGGGCCACGAAGGAGTTCTCCTTCGTCACGCTCGACGACGCCTTCTCCACGGGGTCGTCGATCATGCCGCAGAAGAAGAACCCCGACGTCGCCGAACTGGCGCGCGGCAAGGCCGGACGCCTCATCGGGGACCTCACGGGTCTCCTGGCCACACTGAAGGGCATGCCCCTCGCCTACAACCGGGACCTGCAGGAGGACAAGGAGCCGGTGTTCGACGCCATCGACACCCTCGAGGTCCTGCTGCCCGCCGTCTCCGGGATGATCGCGACGCTCGTGTTCAACACCGAGCGCATGGCCTCCCTCGCACCGCAGGGGTTCGCGCTGGCGACGGACATCGCCGAGTGGCTGGTCCGCCAGGGGGTGCCGTTCCGGGAGGCGCACGAACTGTCCGGTGCGGCGGTGCGCGTGGCCGAGCAGCGCGGCGTCGAACTGTGGGATCTGACGGACGAGGAGTTCGCGGGGATCTCGGACCACCTCACCCCTGCGGTCCGCGAGGTGCTGACCGTCGAGGGATCGCTGGCCAGCCGCGACGCCCAGGGCGGAACCGCGCCGGCCGCGGTCCGGCGCCAGCTGACGGCGCTGAAGGCCGAGCTCGAGGACGTGCAGCCCTACGCTGCCGGGTGACAGCCCGGTTCCGGTGTGTGCCCCGCGGGGGACACACCGGGACCGGCCATCCCTCTGACCCGCGTCCTCCTACGCCCGTCGCGAAGTGCTTTGACTCGCCCGGCCGTCCGGCGCACTGTGTGGCTATGAACACCACCACCCAGCGCGCCACCCTCCGGGAGTTCTTCCCCTACCTGCGGGGCCACGTCCGTGTCCTCGTCCTGGTCGCCGCCGTCTCCCTCGTCTCGACCGGCCTCTCGATCGCCCAGCCGCTGATGGTGCAGCAGCTCGTGAATGCCGTCTCGGCGAGCGAGCCGGCCACGGTGTTCGTCTGGTTCCTCGTGGCCATCGCGCTGGGCGGAGCGGTCTTCGGAGCGGCACAGTCCTACCTGCTGCAGCGGACCGCGGAGTCGGTGGTGCTGGGTGTGCGGCGCTCGCTCGTCGGGCAGCTCCTGGCACTGCCCATCCGGGAATTCGACCGGCGGCGCGTCGGCGACCTCATCTCCCGCGTCGGATCCGACACCACGCTGATGCGCAGCGTCATCACGTCCGGTCTCTTCGAGATCGTGTCCTCGATCCTCATGTTCTGCGCCGCCGTGGTCCTGATGGTGCTCATCGATCCGCTGCTCTTCGGTATCACCCTGACCGCCGTGCTGTTCGGCGCCGGCGGCGTCCTGTTCCTCGGGCGCCTGATCCGCACGCGCAGCCGCGCGGTGCAGGACGCCGTCGGCTCGATGACCGCCGCCGTCGAGCGCGGACTGTCCGGCATCCGCACCATCAAGGCCTCGGTCGCCGAGGAGCGCGAGGCCGCGGTCATCGACGTCGAGGCGACGAAGGCCTTCCGCGCCGGCATCGCCATGGCCCGCCTGCAGGCCGCCGTGCAGCCCATCATGTCCATCTGCATCCAGGGCGCCTTCATCGTGGTCCTCGCGGTCGGCGGCATCCGGGTTGCCGCGGGAGAGCTGCTGCTCGGGGACCTCATCGCCTTCATCCTGTACCTGTTCCTGCTCGTCATGCCCATCGGTTCGGCCATGGGCGCCTTCGTGCAGATCCAGTCGGGACTCGCGGCGCTCGACCGCATCCAGGAGATCGCCCGGCTCGAGCCCGAGCGTGCGGATGAGCAGTACCTGACCCAGGATTCAGCTGTCGGCGGTTCTGCTGCTGTCGGTTCTGCTGTCGTCGGGTCCACCGGTGCGCGGGCCGGTGGCACCATCGAGCTGCGCGACGTCAGCTTCCGCTATGCGGCGACCGAGGACGACGCCGCCGGCCCCTCCGCGAGCGGCAGTGCCGGCGGTGCGCCCGGTGCGGCGACGACCGGCGGCGCCGATCGGAGCGAGCTGCACGACGACGCCCAGCTCGTCCTCGACGGCGTGAGCTTCACGGTCCCTGCCGGGAGCCGGACCGCCCTCGTGGGCCCCTCGGGCGCCGGCAAGTCCACCGTGCTCGCCCTGCTCGAGCGGTTCTACGAGCCGGACGGTGGAGGCATCAGCCTCGACGGCGTCCCTATCCGCGACCTCGAGCGCTCCGAGCTGCGGGCGCGCATCGGCCTCGTGGAGCAGGAAGCTCCCGTACTCAGCGGCACGCTGGCGGACAACCTGCGTCTCGCAGCCCCGGACGCACCGGACACCGAGCTGCGCCGGGTGCTCGCCGCCGTCGGACTGGATGCGCTCGGTGACCGGTCCGAGGACGGGCTCGACCTGAACCTCGGCGAGGACGGCATCAGGCTGTCCGGCGGCCAGCGCCAGCGTCTCGCCTGGGCACGGACGATCCTGGCGGATCGGCCCGTCCTCCTGATGGACGAGCCGACGTCGGCCGTGGACTCGCGGACGGAGCAGCTGCTGCAGCAGACGCTGGGGGAGGCCTCACGGGACCGCACGGTCGTCGTCGTCGCGCACCGCCTGTCCACGGTCGCGGATTTCGACCAGATCGTCGTGCTGGACCAGGGGCGGGTCTCCGCGGTGGGCACCCACGAGGAGCTGCTGGCGACGAGCGAGCTGTACCGGGACATGGCGGCCCGGCAGCGCCTCGTCGCCCACGCCTGACAGTGACGCCTGACGCCCACGCCCGACGGTGACGCCTGACGGAATCGCTCAGGACCCGAGCACGGGCCCACGGCCCGACGCCGTAGCCCACGCGCCGGTGCCACCACGCGGCGAGGCCCGCCGGGCACACCTGCTCGCCGGAGCATTCGCGGCGTGGCGGTGATCAGGGGAGCGGAAGCCGTCCCGCCTCGCGGTCGAGCAGCCGCTGCTTCACGGCGAGGCCCCACCGGAATCCACCGAGGGTGCCATCCGTCCGGATGACGCGGTGGCAGGGGACGAAGAGGGCCGCCGCGTTCTTCGCGCAGGCGCCCGCGGCGGCGCGGATGGCTGCCGCGTTGCCGGCGCGCTCGGCGTACTGCAGATAGGTCACGGGCGCGCCCGGTTCCACCGTCCGCAGCACGTCCCAGGCGTGCACGCGGAACGGACCGGAGGCCTGACGCACCCGCACGGAGGTGATCGCTGCGAAGTCGCCGTCGTAGTACCGTGCCACCGCCTCGAGGATCGGGGCCGGCGCCGAGGCGGCCGGATCGAAGGCGGTGGCCCTGATCGTGGGATGGATCTGGCCCACGAGGTCCTCCGCGGTGTCCGTCCACCCCGAGGAGAGCACCGCGCCCTCGGCCTCGATGACGGTGAAGGCGCCGTCGGGGGTGTCGATGGTGGTCGTCGTCGTTCCCTGCAGCCGGAGGATGCCGGACGTCGGCGTCGGGGTCGGAGTGGGGGTGGTGCCCGTCGCGGTGGGTGCTGCAGGGGAGAGGGTGCTCATGGGGAGATCGTCCGTTCGGTGGGTGCCAACAGGGTACGTGGTGCAGCTGACGAGGTGCGGGGTGCCGCCGCTGCCCGGCCACGAGGTTCGGCAGCGACACGCCAGAGGTGGAGCGTCGCGTAGGAACGCCAGGGCCTGATCCCCAGCATCGCCTCCTCGAGGGGTGTGTCCGATCCCGCGGATGCCGCGTGCGACGCGAGGACCCGCGACCAGCCCGTGCGGACGGCGGCGTCGTCGGGCAGATGGACGTCCGGGTCGCCCAGCACGCGCATCCCGACATAGTCCGCCGTCCAGGGCCCCACGCCGTCGAGTGCCAGGAGGTCCCTGCGGAGGGCTGCCGGATCGGAGCCGACGCCGAAGGACAGTGCTCCTGTCGCGAGCTTCACGACCGCGGCCCGCAGGGCGTCGTTCCGGCGGCGTGGTCCCCGCAGCAGGGGTCCGGGGCGGTCCGCAAGGTCCTGGGCGGAGGGGAAGTACCGTGTCAGGGTCGTTCCCGGCGCGTGCACGGGCTGACCCGCCTCAGCGAGGCGCCCCAGGGCCGTCGTCGCTGCAGCGACCGTGACCTGCTGACCCGCGATCGCCCGGACCAGCGTCTCGTGGGGAGCCAGGGAGCCGGGCAGGCGCAGTCCCGGCGCCGCTGCGGCGAGGGGAGCGAAGGATCGGCTCCCTGCCAGCGCCGTGTCGATCGCCACAGGATCGGCGTCGAGGTCGAAGAGCCGCCGAATGCGCGCCAGGAGGGCGGGAAGGTCACCGAGACCGGTCACCGAGACCGTCACGGGGAGCAGGGCCCGGCCGTCCGTGCGGTGCTCGACCCGTGCTGCACGGAACCAGGCCGGTCCGGTGGGGAGCCTCAGGAGCCGCTCGTAGGTGGATCCCGTCCCGAGCTCGACGCCGACCACGGCCCGCGCGGCGAGGAAGCGGAAGATACCGTCGTCGTACGGCAGGCGGACCGGCAGTGCGAGGGACAGCCGGACCGGACCCCGGCCCGGCCCGCGGGGAGGCGGCACCTCGACCGGGAGTCCACGCGCGGCGTCACGGAGTTGCCGGGGGGTGAGGTCGAAGACCTGCTGCACGGTGTCGTTGAACTGGCGGATGCTGCCGAAACCGGAGGCGAAGGCGACGTCGGCGAAACGGAGCGCGGACGAGGTGAGGAGCGTTCGGGCTGTCTGGGCGCGGTGTGCCCGGGCGAGGGCGAGGGCTCCGGCCCCGAGCTCCGCCGTCAGGATCCGGTTGAGATGCCGTGCGGAGTAGCCGAGGTGGGCCGCCAGGCCGGATACGCCGGTGCGGTCCACTTCCCCGTCCATGATCAGGCGCATGGCACGGGCCGCTGCGTCATTCCGCAGGTTCCATCCCGGATCGCCGGGAACCGCTTCGGGGAGGCATCGCTTGCAGGCGCGGTATCCGGCGTCGTGGGCAGCTGCCGAGGTGCGGTAGAACGTCACGTTCGCGGGCTTCGGCGTCCGGGCGGGACAGGACGGACGGCAGTAGATGCCCGTGCTCGAGACAGCAGTGACGAACTGCCCGTCGAAGCGCGCATCGCGGGCATCGATCGCCCGGTACTGCTGCCAGAAGTCCATACCCGCCATCCTGACAGTCGTCACGGTCAGGAACTAGCGGGATTCGGACATGGCGGCGGCGTTCGGGATGCGGGGACTTTGCTACGGTCGATGCGTGATCGAGGAGAGCGGCACCGGCCCGGCGACGCGGGCGGAACTTGCCCGCAGTGCGCTGGACGTCGCACCCAGGCTCCTGGGCTCCCGCCTCACCCACCAGTCGGAGGAGGGCGCCGTCACCGTCCGGATCACCGAGGTGGAGGCGTACCTGGGGGACGCCGATCCCGGTTCGCATGCCTTCCGCGGGATGACCGCCCGGAACGCGACCATGTTCGGACCTGCCGGACACCTCTACGTGTACTTCACCTACGGAATGCACTACTGCGCCAACATCGTGTGCGGCACGGAGGGCTGGGCCACAGGACTCCTGCTGCGCGGGGGCGAGATCGAGGAGGGTATCGACCTCGCCCGCGAACGGCGATCCCGCCCCGCGTCGGATCTCGACCTCGCACGCGGGCCGGCACGCCTCGCCCAGGCCCTGGGACTGGACCGCCGGTTCGACGGCGCCGACGCGCTCGCGGAGCCGTTCAGCCTGGACCTGTCGCAGGAGCGTGCGGACAGGTTCGAGCGCGGCCCACGCGTCGGTGTCAGCGGCGTCGCGGGGACCGAGGAGTATCCCTGGCGATTCTGGCTGCCGGACGAGCCGACGGTCTCCCGGTTCCGCCCGGGCAGGCCGCGCGCAGCCCGTAAGGTTGATCCGTGACGATCAGCGGAGCCGGGACCGGCGGAACCAGTGCACCCGGACCGGCAGCGGACCCCGGCAGCACGCACCTCCTGGACCGTGCGGTGGCGGCCATCGACCGCCTCACCGTCGTCGTCCCCGACTTCCCGTCCCCGGGCATCCTGTTCCGCGACCTCACTCCCGTGTTCGCGGACGCGGCGGGCTTCCGCGAAGTCGTCGATGCGATCGCCGCGTCGTTCGCCGGGACCTTCGACGCCGTCGCCGGGGTCGAGGCACGCGGTTTCCTGCTGGCGGCCGCCGTCGGGTACGCGACGGGGACCGGCGTCGTCACCATCCGGAAGGCGGGCAAGCTGCCGCGAGCGGTGCACCGGGAGTCCTACGACCTCGAATACGGCCAGGCAGCGTTGGAGATCCACCGGTCGGATCTTCCTGCAGGGTCCCGCGTGCTCGTGCTCGACGACGTCCTCGCCACGGGCGGAACGCTCGTCGCGGCGTGCACGTTGCTCGACAGGGCGGGAGCAACCGTCGTCGGCTGCGGAGTGGTCCTCGAACTCGGCGGCCTCGGCGGGCGCGAGAAGCTCGCCGGACGGACCGTTCACGCACTGGAGATCGTGGCGCCCGCCCCGCGCTAGACTTGACGGTCCGCCTGTGTGATGGAAGGAAGTTCCCGATGCCCGAGACGCCCCAGGCGAGAGTCGAACTCGACGCGGAGCGCGACTACGTCGATGGCCTGTACCGCCGGCTCGATCATCTCCGGGCGGAGAAGGCCCAGCAGCTCGCCGACGTGCGGCGCACCCAGGCGGCCGGCTCCCACCAGAACCGCTCGGAGCGCGACGCCTTCGCCACCATGTACGAGGACCGTCTCGCCCAGCTGAACGCCGTCGACGACCGCCTCGTGTTCGGCCGCCTGGACCTCGACAGCGGGGACAAGCGCTACATCGGCCGCATCGGCCTGTCCGACGACGACCTCCGGCAGCTCATGGTCGACTGGCGTGCACCCGAAGCGGGGACGTTCTACCAGGCCACGGCCTTCGAGCGGATGGGCGTCCGGCGTCGTCGGCACCTCATCCTCTCGCGGCGCGACGTCGTCGCGATCGAGGACGACGTCCTGGATGCGGACCTCCTCGGCGACGACGACTCGCTGCAGGGGGAGGGAGCGCTGCTCGCCGCCCTGAACTCCCGCCGCACAGGCCAGATGTCGGACATCGTGGGCACCATCCAGGCGGAGCAGGACCGCATCATCCGCGCCCCCCTGCCGGGCGTGACCGTGGTGCAGGGCGGGCCGGGTACCGGCAAGACCGCCGTCGCGCTCCACCGTGCCGCCTATCTCCTCTACACGCACCGCGAGCGGCTGAAGTCCGCCGGCGTCCTGCTGGTCGGACCCACCGACGCCTTCATGAAGTACATCGAGCGGGTCCTTCCGTCCCTCGGTGAGACCGGGGTCGTGATGGCTGGCATCGGCACCCTCATGCCGGGTGTCCACACCGTCCAGGAGACGAGCGAGGAGGCAGCAGCCATCAAGGGCCGCCTCGACATGGCCGCGGTGATCCGTAGCGCCGTCGCGAACCGCGAGCGGGTGCCCGCCGAGAACAAGCGCCTCAACGTCGAGGGGACCATGCTGACCCTCACCCCCCGGCAGGTGGGCCGTGCGCGTGAGCGTGCCCGTGCGACCGGGAAGCCGCACAACGAGGGCCGCGTGACCTTCGTGAAGATCCTGCTCCGGGAGCTCACCGAGCAGCTGCTGGACAAGCTCGAGGAGTCCTCGGGCGGCGGCAACAACGCGGACCGCTCCTACCTCGCGGAGGATGTCCGCAGTTCCAGGGATGTCCGGATCGCCCTGAACCTTGCGTGGATGCCGCTCACGCCGCAGAAGCTCGTGTCGGAACTCTTCGCGCGGCCGGAACTGCTGCGCGCCGCGGCGCCAGGGTTGACCGACGCCGAGCGGGCCGCCCTGGCGAGGCCCGTCGATGCTCCCTGGACCGAGGCAGACGTCCCGCTGCTCGACGAGGCCGCCGAACTGCTGGGGGATCTCGATGCCTCCGCCGGACGCGACACCGCAGCCCGGGAGCAGGAGCAGAAGCGCGACCTCGCCAACGCCGAGCGTGCCCTCGAGAACGTCAACGCCTCCCTCGAGGACTCCGGCGTGGACGGGGTCCTGACGGCGGAGGACCTCGCGCAGCACAACGCGGTGTCCGCGACGCGCCTGTCCGCCGCCGATCGCGCCTCCACCGACCGCACCTGGGCGTACGGGCACATCGTCGTCGACGAGGCACAGGAGCTGTCCCCGATGCAGTGGCGCCTGCTCATGCGCCGATGCCCGCTGAAGTCCTTCACGATCGTCGGTGACATCGCCCAGACCAGCTCCGCCGCCGGTTCGCGCTCCTGGCAGCAGGCGCTCGAACCGTTCGTCGGGGAGCGGTGGCAGCTGGAGGAGCTGACGGTCAACTACCGGACACCCTCCCAGATCGCCGAAGCCGCCGTGCGGATGGCCAACGCCGCCGGACTGGTGGTCTCGGCGCCGAAGGCCGTGCGTGAGGGCAGGTTCCCCCCGGTGCTCGACACGGTTCCCGAGGTGCTGCCCGCACTGGTGCGGGCCATGCCCGAGGAGCTCGCGGCGATCGACGGCGGCCTCCTGGCGGTCATCGCCCCCGAGGCCCTGGTACCCGACGTCCGCGCTGCGCTCACTCCCGGCTACGCGGATCGGGTGGGGACCGGCGCGGGTGGGCCCGGCCAGGACATCGTGGTCATCAGTCCCCGCGAATCGAAGGGCCTGGAGTTCGACGGCGTGGTCATCCTCGAGCCGCAGGAGATGCTCGACTCCGCCGGCGCGAGGGTGGGGGACCTGTACGTCGCGATGACGAGGCCCACGCAGCGCCTGCGCGTCATCTCCTCCGGCCGAATTCCCGCTGGTATGGCCGACTGATAATTTGGTGGGGTGTCCCAGCAAACAGACTCCCCGGTCAGTGGCCTCGCAGGCCAGCGCAACGATCCGTCCTTCGACGGCGTGTACGACGAGCTCGTCTGGCGGGGCCTGATCCATGTCTCCACGGACGAAGGCGAACTGAAGGAGCTGCTGGCCGGTCCGCCCATCACGTTCTACTGCGGGTTCGATCCCACGGCGCCCAGCCTGCACCTGGGCAACCTCGTCCAGTTGCTCACGATGCGCCGTCTGCAGCTGGCGGGGCACCGTCCCCTGGGCCTGGTCGGGGGATCCACGGGCCTCGTCGGTGACCCCCGGCCGACGGCGGAACGGACGATGAATACCAAGGAGACCGTCTCCGAGTGGGTCGGCTACCTTCAGGGGCAGGTGCAGCGCTTCCTCGACTTCGAGGGTGACAACGCCGCGCGGATGGTCAACAACCTGGACTGGACCGGGCCGATGTCCGTCATCGATTTCCTCCGCGACGTCGGGAAGTACTTCCGCGTCGGCACCATGATCAAGAAGGAGACGGTCGCCAAGCGACTGAACTCCGACGAGGGCATCAGCTACAGCGAGTTCAGCTACCAGATCCTGCAGGGCATGGACTACCTCCAGCTCTTCCGCGACTACGACTGCGTGCTGCAGACGGGTGGATCGGACCAGTGGGGCAATCTGACGAGCGGCACCGAGCTGGTCCGCAAGGTCGAGGGGAGAGGCGTGCATGCGATCGGCACGCCACTGATCACGAACTCGGACGGCACCAAGTTCGGGAAGAGCGAGGGGAACGCCATCTGGCTGGATCCCACGATGACCAGCCCGTACGCCATGTTCCAGTTCTGGCTGAACACCTCCGACGCCGATGTCGCGGAGCGGATCAGGATCTTCACGTTCCGCTCGCGTGCCGAGATCGAGGAGCTGGAGCGCGCGACGGCGGAGCGGCCGCATGCCCGGGAGGCGCAGCGGGCGCTGGCCTACGATGTCACGTCGCTGGTGCACGGCGTCGAGGCCACCGACAAGGTCATCGCGGCCTCGGCAGCCCTGTTCGGTCAGGGCGACCTCGCGTCGCTGGACCTCCCCACCCTGCAGGCCGCGACAGCAGAGCTCGAGTCGGTCACGGTCGGACGCGACGGCCTCGGCATCATCGAACTCCTCGTCGCCTCCGGGCTGTCGGCCAGCAATTCCGCTGCGCGCCGCACGGTCGCGGAGGGCGGCGCGTACGTCAACAACCAGAAGATCTCGGATGTGGATCATGTGGTGGGGGAGGAGCACCTACTCCACGGGCGCTACCTGCTCCTGCGCCGGGGCAAGCGCAACCTGGCGATGGTCGACGCGGGCTGACGCCCCACCGGCCAGGATGATCGGGCCGCGTCCGGCCGGACCCGCCGCACGTGGCACCGGCCGGCGGCGACGAGTAGGGCCGACACCTCCCCGTGGGGAAGGTGCCGGCCTTCTTCGTCCGTGACGCCCGCCTTGTCCTTGCACTGTCCGCCGTCGTGTCGTCGGGCTTGTCGTCGGGTAGGTCGGGTAGGTCGGGCTCGTCCGGTAGTCGGACTCGTCTGGTTCGTCGGGTTCGTCTGGTTCGTCCGTTCGTCGGGCTTGCCGGGCTTGCCGGACTCGTCGTGCTTGTCACGGCTGCGCTGTGTGGGCCGTACTGCCCGTCGTTGCAGCAGGGCGCTTTCGCGACCCTGCTCCGGCGACCCAGCTCGATGCCCACCTCCCCTTGCAGAGTAGATACCGGCTCCGACGAGGTCGCTCGGTGCTTGCGTGCTTGCGTGCTTCGGCACCGGCGGCCGGCGCGAGCTGCGGCGAGTCAGCTCCGTGCCCACCTATCCCGACCGAGACTGCCCAGATCCGTGCCCGCCCGACGTGGCACTGCGCGGGCCGATGCGAGTCAGCTCGGTGCCCGCGTATCCCGACCGAGACTGCTCAGGTCTGTGCCCGCCTGACGTGGCTCTGCGCGGGCCGATGCGGGCGAGGACGAGTCGGCTCCGCGCCAACCAGCACGTGCTCCGGTGGGACTGTGCGGTCTGCTGAAGCAGTCCGCACAGGGTCGGCCCGGTTGCCCTGCACCGGGTGGTTGATTCGGGGCCTGGGGTTTGGGGGTGTGGGTGGATTTGGTGG